>NZ_JBSVVZ010000098.1:0-17037 GCF_054071875.1 Pseudomonas sp. SDO524_S393
AGTGGATCAGACACCTGATGGGTGACTGACACACCGCCTTCGCGGGCAAGCCCGCTCCCACAGGGACTGCATCCACCTGCGCTTCTGGACATCCCGATGTCGAGTTCAGACCACTGACACAACGTCCCAGGCCTTAGGGTTGCTCTTTCCATTCCCTGCCTCGGAGCCCTCATGGCCAAGCCCATCACCGTACTGCGCGACACTCACCCACTGCCGGTCCTGGATGCCTGCAAATGGGAAAAACTCGAAGGCGACCCGCACACCGTCAACCTCAACGCCTACACCAGCGAAGACGGCAGCAAGATCATGGGCACCTGGATCTGCACACCAGGCAAGTGGTACGTGGACTACGTAAAGTGGGAGTACTGCCACTTCCAGGAAGGCTACTGCATCATCACACCCGAAGGCCTGGAGCCGATTCACCTGCGCGCAGGGGATATCTTCGTGGTGGAGCCGGGGATGAAGGGGACCTGGGAAGTGGTCGAGACGGTGCGTAAGTATTTTGTGTTTGCTTGAGCCGCAAAAACCCGGGAACCCGCCCACAGCGGGTTCCCGGAAAAGCCCCTATTTGGGCTTGCGATAGCTGTTGATGATCGCCGAGAAATCCTTGCCCCCTTCCCCACGCTGGCTCATCGACTGATACAACTGCTGGGCCACGGCGCCGAGAATCACCGGTTGCTTGGCCTGACGCGCAGCTTCGGTGGCCAGGCCCAGGTCCTTGAGCATCAGGTCGGCACCAAAACCGCCGGTATACCCACGGGACGATGGCGCCGTTTCGATCACGCCCGGCCACGGGTTGTAGGTGTCGGAACTCCAGCAACGCCCGGTCGAGCTGTTGATGATGCCCGCCAGCACTTGCGTGTCGATGCCCAACGCATCGCCCAGCGCCATGGCTTCGCTGACACCGACCATGCTGATCCCCAACAGCAGGTTGTTGCAGATCTTGGCGATTTGCCCGGTGCCCACGTCACCGCAATGCACGATGTTACGGCCCATCTGCGCCAGCACCGGTTGCAGGGTGGCGAACAGTTCCGCGGTGGCGCCGACCATGAAGGTCAACGTCCCTGCGGCGGCGCCGCCGGTGCCGCCGGAGACCGGGGCATCGGCCACGGCCACGCCTTGCTTGGCCGCCACCGTCGCGACATCGCGGATGGTCTGCGGGTCGATGGTGCTGCAATCCACCGCCGGCACACCTTTGCCGATACCGGCGAGTACGCCGTCTTCATTCAGCCACACGCTGCGCACATGGGCCGCGGCGGGCAGCATGGTGATCACCAGTTCAGCGCCGGTTGCCGCATCACGCGGCGACTCGCTGATGGTGCCGCCCAGTTCGGCGAGTTCCTTGAGCACCGCCTGGTTCAGGTCGAACAGGTTCAGCGCATGGCCGGCCTTGATCAGGTTGCGGGCCATGGGAGCGCCCATGTTGCCCAAGCCGATAAATGCAATCTTCATGGTCGTCTCCCGGAATCAACGCAGGTTGATGGTGGTGTTGACACCATCGTTGACGGTGTCGTCATCGAACCAGCGGCTGGTGACGGTCTTGGTCTGGGTGTAGAACTGCACCACTTGCTTGCCGTACGGGCCCAGGTCACCGAGCTTGGAGCCGCGCGAACCGGTGAAGCTGAAGAACGGGACCGGCACCGGGATCGGGATGTTGATGCCGACCTGGCCCACGTCGATTTCGCTCTGGAACTTACGCGCCGCCGCGCCGCTCTGGGTGAACAGGCCGGTGCCGTTGCCGAACGGGTTGGCGTTGACCAGGGCAATGGCTTCATCGAGGGTCGCAACCTCAATCACCACCAGCACCGGGCCGAAGATTTCCTGGGTGTAGATTTGCATATCGGTGGTCACGCCCGAGAACAGGGTCGGGCCGACAAAATTGCCTTGCTCGAAGCCCGGCACCTTGATGTCGCGGCCGTCCAGCTCCAGCTTGGCGCCTTCTTTCACGCCGCTTTCGATCAAGTCCAGGATGCGTGCCTTGGCGCGCCTGGAGATCACCGGGCCGACATCCGTACCGGCTTCGCTGCCGGCGTTGACCTTGAGTTTCTGCGCCAATGCTTTCAGGTCCGGCAACCATTGCTTGGACGCGCCCACCAGCACTACCACCGAAGTGGCCATGCAACGCTGGCCCGCCGCACCGAAACCGGCGCCGACCAGGGCATTGAGCGTGTGTTCGCGGTTGGCATCCGGCAGCACCACGGCGTGGTTCTTGGCGCCCATCATCGATTGCACGCGCTTGCCGTGTTTGCCGGCCAGGTCGTACACGTGGGTGCCCACGGCGGTCGAGCCGACGAAAGACACGGCCTTGATGTCTTTGTGGGTGCATAGCGCATCCACCACGTCCTTGCCGCCGTGCACCACGTTGAGCACACCGGCCGGCACACCGGCTTCCAGCGCCAGCTCCACCAGCAACATGGTCGACAGCGGGTCCTGCTCGGACGGTTTGAGGACGAAGGTATTCCCGCAGGCGATGGCCATCGGGAACATCCACAGCGGAATCATCGCCGGGAAGTTGAACGGGGTGATGCCGGCGCACACGCCGATGGGTTGGCGCAGGGTGTAGGTGTCGACGCCCCCTGCGACGTTCTCGGCGAATTCGCCCATTTGCAGGGTGCCGATGGAACAGGCGTGCTCCACCACTTCCAGGCCACGGAAGATATCGCCCTCGGCATCGGCGATGGTCTTGCCCTGCTCGGCGCTGAGGACCACGGCGATGCGTTTGGAATGTTCGCGGATCAAGGCTTGCAGCTTGAGCATGATGCGCATGCGTGCGCCGATCGGGGTCAGCTTCCAGGTCTGGAAGGCGCGATGGGCGGCGTCGATGGCGGCGTTGACTTCATCGGCAGTGGCGAACGGGACTTTGGCCAGCACCTCTTGGGTGGCGGGGTTGACGATGTCCTGCCACTCGGTGGTCCTGGACTCGACCCACTCACCGTTGATCAGCAGCTTGACCTGTTGCACGGAAATATCGGCAGATGCGTTCATGGGGTCTCCAATCTTGTAGTTATACAGAGACAAGGCGCGTGAATCGCCTTGGAAATGAGGCGTTCGGACTGTTTTTGGAGTATAGATGTGCAAATCTCTAATAAGAACGCACATAAAAGCCGGTCCAACATGCAAAAAAACATCACCTCATTGGGCTCCCTGAACTGGGATGACTTGAAGTTTTTCCTCGAAGTGGCCCGCACCCGCAAGGCCAGCGTCGCCGCCAAGCGCCTGGCGGTGGACTACACCACCGTGTCGCGGCGCATCAGTTCGCTGGAAGTGTCCCTCGGCACCCTGCTGTTTGAAAAATCCCGGACCAACGGCTTCGTGCTCACCACCGAAGGCCAGCGTTTGCTGGGCTACGCCGAGTCCATCGAAAGCACCCTGCACATGGCCTGCGAGCAAGTCTCCGGCTCCGGCGTGGCGCTGTCCGGCCATGTACGCATGGGCTGCACCGAAGGATTCGGCAGCTTCTTCGTCACCCCGCAGTTAAGCCACTTCGTCGACACCTACCCGGCCATCTCGGTGGATATCCTGCCCCTGCCCCACTTCATCAGCCTGTCCAAGCGCGAAGCCGACATCGTCATCGCCCTGGAGCGCCCGGAACATGGGCCCTATGTGTGTTGCAAGCTGTGTGACTACAAATTGCAGCTGTACGCGACCCAGGAATACCTCGACCAGCACCCGCCCATCCGCAAACCGGCGGATTTGGCCGAGCATCCGTTTATCAGCTATGTGGATGACCTGGCGTTCAGCTCGGAGCTGTTGTACTTGGCAAACGTGGTGCCCGGCGCCAGCGCCAGCTTGCGCAGTACCAGCGTGATCGCGCAGTACGTGGCGGCGCAGCAGGGACGGTCGATGGCGATATTGCCGTGTTTTCTGGCGGCGCAGGACCCGCGGTTGTTGCCGGTGCTGGGGGAGCAGATTGCGATTACGCGGCAGTTCTGGATGTATTGCCGGGAGGACCTGCGCAAGTTGAAGCGGATTACCTTGTTGTGGGATTACATCCGGGAGGTGACGGAGCAGAATCAGGGGTTGTTGATGGGGGAGACGCGGGAGATGCGGTTCGCGGATTAAAGGGCCATCAACGATGATTCGCTTTAAATTGCAGGACGTTTCCTAGAGACTCTCTACCCCATTGCGCCCTACCGTTTGGGTCACTAGCCTCCTGACTTCGCTGCTCATCAGCGATCGGGTTTAGCGACTCGGATTAGTTGGGATGTGATGCCAAAGTATTGCCAGGCTTTTTTACCTGTCTCTACCATTTTATGGCGGCTGTACGCGGGAGACCTTCGGGTCTGCCGGGTTCCCAAATTTACCGGTTCGCTAACCCGTGTACAGCTGCCACCTCTTCATGTTTAGCGACATGCCGTGGTGACCCCTACTGCAAATTTGGGAAACATCATGTCAAAAATCGTCCCCGATCCCCCGCTTTCTTCCATCACCACCCTCGGCGTTGTCACTTTCGGCGATTACGGCGAAAACGAAAAACCCCTGTTCCGCGTCAACGCCGGCATGCCGATTGAGGAAGCTTTAGAGCACGCCTCCACCCTGCTTTTCTACTCCAAGAAACTCGCAATGGAAGCCGCCATGGATGTGCGTGGCGAGCAATACGCGTGGGCCGCGCATTACCTGTGTGAAATGGGCAAGGCCGTGGTCGATGACCTGACGCAGGCGATGACGCCAAGCCGTTAAGCGAACGCTGTTTAGAGCCATCCATACATCAAAGGTGGGAGCTCTATTGTTGGCAAGAAGGCGCCAGGCGCGATGGCCCTGCTGACCGCGTTTTTCCCGCCACTACAAGGCTCCTGTGGGAGCTGTCGAGCCCCGGCGAGGCTGCGAAAGCGTTGGGTCAGGTAGCATCTGTGTCGGCTGTGCCGCCGTCTTCGCAGGCAAGCCAGCTCCCACATTGGTTCTCTATGGTTGGCAAGAAAGCGTTCGACGCGATGGCCTGTTGGGGGAGCTTTTCCAGCCACCGCAAGTCCCCTTTGGGAGCAACTATCTTGATGACCGATCGTTCCCACGCTCTGCGTGGAAATGCATCCTGTGACGCTCCGCGTCACGACTTCAAAAGCGAACGCGGAGCATCCGGGGCGGCATTCCCACGCAGAGCGTGGGAACAATCAAAATCCCCGGCGAGGCTGCGAAAGCGGTGGGTCAGGTCGCATCTGTGTCGGATGTGCCGCCGTCTTCGCAGGCAAGCCAGCTCCCACAGTTTGATCGTGTTTCACGTTGAAATTAGGTGAGGCCGATCAGTCCGCAATCACCACAATCGACACCCGCCGATTCTCGGTGCGCCCTGCCACCGTGGTGTTCGGCGCCACTGGCTCGCTGCTGCCCAGGCCGCGCAGTTGGATGTTTTCTTCTTTCATGCCGACACCTTTGAGCACCGTGGCCACGCTTTGGGCGCGGCGCAGGGAGAGTTGCTGGTTGTAGCTCTCCTTGCCGGACGCATCGGTATGGCCGTCGACGCGTACGCGTTCGATGCCGACACCCAGCAGGGCCTTGCCGATGCGCTGGACGATGTCGCTGCTGGGTTGGTTGAGGGTTTCGACGTCGCTGCCGAACAGCACTTTGCCGGACAGGCCGAATGCCCAGCCTTCGTCGGTGAGTTCGAAACCTTGTTGCTTGAGGACGGCGACCTGAGCTGGGGTCAGGCCTTTGGGCGGGACCGTCTGGCAGCCGCCGAGGGCGAGCAGGGCCATCAGCAAGGTGATTAACATGAAACGTGCGGTGGTGAACAAGGGGTCAACTCCTGTGTTGAACGTTGACGACGGGGCTCTCCGACTCCGCCGTTTGCTGGCCGCCCGAAGCCAGGCGCTTGGCCTGGTACATCGCCGCGTCGGCGGCATTGAGCAAAGTGCCGGGCGTGGCGCCATGATCAGGGTAGAGGGCGATGCCGATACTGAGGGAGGTCAACACCTGGGTGTTGCCGGGCACCGCAATCGGGACGTCCATGCTGGCAATGATTTTGTCGGCGATGCGCTGGGCATCCTCGACCTTGTGCAACGGCGCCAGCAGGATGGCGAACTCGTCGCCGCCCAGGCGGGCCACCAAGTCATCCTCGCGCAATTGCGCGCGCACGCGGTCGGCGACGGCTACCAGCACGGCGTCGCCGGCGGCATGGCCGAAACTGTCGTTGATCTCTTTGAAGCGGTCGCTGTCGAGATACAACACCGCCACTTGCTCCTTGGCCTTGGCGGCGCTGCGCAGGGCACGGATCAGGCGGCCCTCGAAAAACGCACGGTTGGGCAGACCGGTGAGGCTGTCGTGGTTGGCTTGGTGGGCAAGGGATTCGTTTTCGCTTTGCAGGTGGTTTTGCCAGGCTTCCATCTCGCCGAGCAACGCATTGAAGTCGCTGCCCAGGCTGTCGAGTTCGGCGATGCGCGCCGGTGGTACGCGACGGTCGAAGTCGCGTTCGCTGCGGGCGGCGTGGGCCACAGCGGCGAGGCTTTGCAGCGGAACGGTAATACCGCGCAACAGACGCCGCGCCAGGACCAGCGCCACCCAGGCGCTGAGAGCGGTGCAGATCAGAATCCCGGCCAGGCCGCTGAGCAAGAACCGCAGCAGGCTGCCACCGTGGCCCGTCAGGTGGATGCTGCCGATCGCTCGCCCCTGATGGAGGATCGGCTGGTTGATGGGCTGTTCCAGCAGGGTATGCGCCAGGGCCAGTTCAACCCGTGAGAGCATGCCGGTTTCCGGGCGCGTCCAATGGGCCAGTGACTTGCCGGTGGTATCGAACACTTCGGCTTCGGCCACTTCTTCGGTGGAGGCGATCAGGCTGAGGGCCTCGGTGGCTGCCGCGCTGTCGTTGAACACCACCGCCGCTTCGACGGTGTAGTTGATGGAACGAGCGATCAGGTGCAGGTTGTGTTCGGCGTAGACGCGCAACGCCAGCACGCCCAGCAAGGTCAGGGAGACGCTGGCCAGGGTCACCGCCACCAGCGCCAGGATCAGGTGCCCCCGACCGATCACCGAGCGCAGGGTCGGTCGCACTTTCAGAGCACTCATGACTCGGGCGCTCGCCGGCGGGACAGTTGCAAGACACTGGGGTGAATACGCACTCCGCTGCGCGCGACCGAGTCGAGGTTGACCTCGAACGACACCTGCTCATCGCCTACCCGAAGGCAGAACAGGCTGCCCACGGTGCATTGGTCACCGCCTTCGCTGATGCTGAGCACCGGGTGGCCGATCAATGAGGTGAACAATTGCGTACGTTCCGCGGCGCTGAGTTTGCCGATGTACACCGCATCGCAGGCACTGACGATATCGGGATGCTCGGCCAGCAGGCGTTGCACCACCACCGGACGCCCGGTGGCCTGGGTCGTGCCTTTGATCAGGTCGTCGGTGTATTGGGTCGGGCCGACAATGCACAGGCGCAATTGCGCAGGCTCTACCGGCCAGCGCGCGTAACTGAGAATGCCGAGTACCACTTGGGTCACCGCCTGGGCACGGTGGTCGGCCATACCGGCGGGGCCTTGCGCCTGGGCGAAGACGTGCGGCGCGAGCACACACAAAAACGCCACCAGCAGCCTGCGTCTCCAACTCGAACTGCGCTCTGTGGGCGAGACAGCCACGTTCATGCAGCGATTCTCTCAGGTGTTTTCAAGGTGATGCCGCAACGATAGCACAGCGGCGGAAAACCCCACGGAGCAGTGGCTTCGCGGGGGCCGCTATTTTTTCAGAAAAATCAGACGCCTGAATCAGAAATATTGAATGACCCGTCAGTCAGTTTTCTCAGGCGCGGCATCCAGTTCCAGCATCAGCCCGCTCAAACGCTTGACCTTGCGCCGCACAGCCTCCTCAAACACGCCGCCACGGGGCTCGATCAAGCTGAACCAGCGCTTGGCACGGGTGATGCCGGTGTAGATCAGCTCTTTGGTGAGCACCGGGTTCAGCGCATCCGGCAGGATCAGCGCAGTGTGGGTGAATTCCGAACCCTGGGATTTGTGCACAGTCATGGCGTACACGGTTTCCACATCGTTCAGACGACTGGGTAGCACAAAACGCACACCACCCTGGCCGTCGTTGCGTGGGAAGGCAACGCGAAGTACCTGAGGACCACCATCGCTTTCAGGCAGTTTGAGGGCGATGCCGATGTCGCCGTTCATCAGGCCCAGGCCGTAATCGTTGCGGGTCATCAGTACCGGGCGCCCCTCATACCACTGCTCGTCGCCCTCGATAAGCCGCACTTTGCGCAAGGCGGCGGTAATGCGCTGGTTCAGACCTTCAACGCCCCACGGCCCCTTGCGCACGGCGCAGAGCAACTGGAACGCGTCGAAAGCTTGCAGCAGTTGTTGCGCCCAGTGGGTCCAGGCCGCGCTGTCACGCGACGTATCCGGGGACGGACGGGCGCTCTGCAACAGGTTGAGGTAATGCCGATAACCCTCGGCGCCATCGCCCTGCCCGTCCAGTACCAGGCGTTCCAGGGCCTGATCGTGTTCGCCCTTGAGGCTGACGCAAAACAGGTCCGCATGGCTGCGCGCTACCAGCAGCTTGCGCGCCTCTTCGGCATTTTGCTGGTTGACCCAGCGCGCCAGTTGGCCGATGCCGCTGCCTTCGCCAAACCGCCTTGAGTAACGCAACATCACTACTTGCTGGGCCAACGGGTGGCTATTGTCGAGGTCTTCGCGCAGGCCACTGGCACCGAGGTCTTCACCGCTGACGGCTTGCAGCCATTGCCGCGTCTTGGGGCTGTACCAGCCGGCTTCGGCGTCGCGGCACAAATCGCCGAGTACCGCGCCCGCTTCCACCGACGCCAGTTGGTCCTTGTCACCCAGCAACACCAGGCGTGCATGGGGCGGCAACGCGTCCAGCAGGTTGGCCATCATTTCCAGGTCGATCATCGAGGCTTCGTCCACCACCAACACGTCCAGGGGCAGCGGGTTAGCCAGGTGATGACGGAAGTGCCGCGTGCCCGGGCGACTGCCCAGCAAACGGTGGACGGTAGTGACTTGGGTTGGGATTTTTTCCTTCACGCTGTCGGGTACTTTCAGCGACAGCACTTGTTGACTGATGGACTCGGTGAGGCGTGCGGCGGCTTTACCGGTGGGCGCGGCCAAGCGAATACGCAACGGGCTGCCGGCCTCCACGGCCGGCGCCTGCAACAGCGCGAGCAGGCGCACCACGGTGGTGGTTTTACCGGTGCCGGGGCCGCCGGTGACGATGCTGAAGGCACCGCGTGTGGCCAGGGCACAGGCAAGTTTCTGCCAGTCGATCACGCCGTCGGGTGGCGGTTGGTCGAACAAGCTGTTCAAGCGTTGGGGCAAGTCGGCCGAAACGCTTTCCAGGGTGGCCAGGCGCAACCGCAGTGCCGTGTCGATGCGTCGCTCGTAAGTCCAGTAGCGACGCAGGTACAGACGCTTGCCCGACAACACCAGGGGACGGCTTTGGGCGAGCTCACTGCCATCGACAGCTAACGCGACCAAGGGGCTCGCCGCCAGGGCATGGCACCAATGGGCGCCATCGAGACCGTTCAGCAGCTGTGACGGCAACAACAGGGTGCCGGTTTGCAAGTCGCCCTCGGGTGGCAGTGACAGCGCGAAGTCCGGGGCCTTGAGGGTTTCGAACAGGTCGAGGCACACGTGACCATGGCCCAGTTGGTGGCTGGTCAATGCCGCCGCCAACAACACCAAAGGGTCGGCCTGCGGGTCGAGCTCGTGCAGAAAACCCACGAAGGCTTTGTCCAAGGCACGCAACCAGCCACGATCGACCCAACGCTCCAGCAATTGCAAGAGGTCAGCGGCGCGGCTGAGGGGCAGCAGCTCCTCCGGCGGTAACGGCGACAGACTCATAACAGGACTCCTTGTTCCCAGGCAGGCTCAACCTTGGGCGGGATGGGTTTGCCCTGGAACAACAGGTCCAGACCTTCGATCAATTCCCGTGGCGGACGGGTAAAGTACGCGCCTTGGCTTGCGGACTGGGTGCCACGCAGGAAAATGTACAGCGCACCGCCGATATGTCGGTCGTAGTCATAGTCCGGCAAGCGCGCCTTGAGCTGGCGGTGCAGGGCCAGCAGGTAAAGCACGTATTGCAGGTCGTACCGATGCTCAAGCATCGACTGTTCCATGGCGTCCAAGGTGTAGGCCGAATCGTCGGGGCCGAGCCAGTTGGATTTGTAATCAGCCACGTAATAACGACCATCGTGTTCGAAGGTAAGGTCGATGAAGCCCTTGAACATGCCGTTGAGCAGCACAGGTTCGGCGGCGACGCGGGAAACACCCTTGTGGGTGTATTGGCACACCAGCTTGTCGAGGGCCAGCACGTCGACTTTATGGCTGGCGAACCAGAACTCCATTTCGATCTGATACCGCTGCAGTCCGCTCAGGGTGACCCGCCCGCTATTCACAGGCAAAGGTGTTTGCAGCAACTGGCCCAGCCAAGCGCTCAGGGTGACGATCCAGCCTTCCCAGCTGCGCCTGTTACAGCGGGCACCTACGGCACTTTCGATGGTTTGTGGAGAGGCATTGAAGCCCTCCTCACCCGCCCACTCCAGCAGACCGTGAAGGAAGGTTCCCGGGTTAGGACCACGTGGGAAACGGTGAATGTCTGTGCCGGACGCTGCCACTTCACGCGGTGCGTCGGGGTCCAGACGCTCGTCATCGAACAGTTTCTGGGCCTGGGGGCTTTCCGGTGCTTCGAGGCTGGCGGCGCTCATGCTGTCGCCAATGCGCAAGGCACTGTAGGAGGCGATCCACCAGTTTTCCGCCGCCTTGCGTTTGGGCAGCAGGGGCGCCCGCAACGTGGCCTCATTGCGGGGTGGATGGAAGACCATAGCTTGGGCTTCGGGAACCTGGGCATAGTCGATGGCCGCGCAACCTGCTTGCAGGTCCAGCAACCAGCGCGCCAGCCCGGCGGACTCCGCCAACGGTGCCCCGGCGCCGAGCAGATAGCCCAATGCCGAGAGGTGCAGCACGGAACTGTTGCTGTTGCCTCGCTTGAGGTCGGCGATCCCCAGCCAGCATGCATGCTTGGCGCGGGTCAGGGCGACATAGAACAAGCGCAGGTCTTCGGCCAGGCGCTCGTCGTCAGCCTGGGCGATCAGCTCGGGCGCAGGGCGCAGGCTGACTTGGGATTTGCCGTGTTCATCGTGGTAGTGCAGCGGCAAGCGGCTGCCGTCCACCGGTTTGGCCGAGCCGATGAACGGAAGGAGTACCAAGTCGTACTCCAGGCCCTTCGACTTATGGATGGTCACCACCTTGACCAGTTGCTCATCACTTTCCAACCGCAGAATTTGCTCCTCACCCGCCTGACCGGAGAGCGCCAGGTGTTCGGCCAGATGGCGGATCAGCGCCTGTTCGCCGTCCAGCTCAGAAGCGGCTTGTTGCAGCAGCTCACTGAGGTGCAGCAGGTTGGTCAGGACACGTTCGCCATCACTGCGGGCGATCAGGGTTTGCGGCAGTTTGAAGTCATGCAGCAGGCGACGCAGCATCGGCAGCACGCCCAGGGTACGCCAGACCGTGCGGTAGCCACGGAACTGCATGACGCGGCTCTCCCAGGCAAGCTCATCCTGGTTCAGACGCTCCAGTTCCGGCAGCGGCAGGTTCAGGGTGACGCAGGCCAAGGCGGCACGCAGCGGGCGCTCGACGTCGGGTTCGGCGCAGGCCTTGAGCCAAGCCAGCAAGTCGTGGGCCTCCTGGGCGGCAAAGACAGAGTCTTTGTCGGACAGGTAAACGCTGCGCACGCCACGGGAAGCCAATTCGCTGCGCACGGCCTGGGCCTCCTTGCCGTCGCGTACGAGAATGGCGATGTCTGACGGGAGAACGCCTCTAAAGCTGTCGTCCGCTTGCAGGAACCCGGTAGTGCCTTGTTGACCGCCATTGAGCAATTCAACAATGTGCGAGGCGCAGGCCGCTGCCAGTTGCTGGCGATACACCGCGTTGGAGATCGGTTGATCGGTGGGCAGGTGCCAGAGGTTCAACGCCGGCAGGGTTTGGCCGTTGACCTGCAATCGCTCTTTGCGTCCTTGGGACAGCACCGAGTGAAACGGCACCGGGTTGTCGCCATTCGGCTCTCGAAACAGGAACGCGCCGCGGCCCGTTTCCGCGCGCTGGAACACATGGTTCACCGCCTCGACCATCGCATGACTGGAGCGGAAGTTGGTGCCCAACGTGTGGTGGCGACCGGTGGTGGCCAGGCGCGCGCGCAGATAGGTGTAGATGTCCGCACCGCGGAAGGCGTAGATCGCCTGCTTGGGGTCGCCGATCAGGAACAGGCCACTGTCGAGGTGGTTGTCTTCGATGCGGTAGATGCGGTCGAAGATGCTGTACTGCACCGGGTCGGTGTCCTGGAATTCGTCGATCAAGGCCACCGGGAACTGCTCGCGGATCACACTGGCCAAGCGTTCGCCACCTTCGGCTTGCAGGGCAGCATTGAGGCGGATGAGCATGTCATCGAAGCCCATTTCGGCGCGCCGGCGCTTTTCTTCTTCGAAGCATTTACCCACCCATCCGGCGGCGTGTTGCAACACGGCAGCGTCGGGGGTTGGCAGCGCATCGAGGGCGGCCTTGAGTCCGGCCATCGCATCGATACCGGGATGTTGCGGTGGCTCGCCTTTCCAGGCTTCGGCCATGCCGTCGGGTGTGAGGCGGGTGAAACCGGTGCCGATGTCCAGTTGTTCCAGGCTTTCGTCAGCAGCCCAGGCACTGATCTTTTCGAACCAGGGTTCGAAGTAGCGCGCTTGCATCTTGCGCCCATCGACGGCTTTGGTCGCCACGGCCTGCTGGCACAGGTCACGCAGCTCGGCGGCCCATTGCTGCCAAGGCGCCTTGAGCGTTTTAAGCGCTTCGCGGCGTTCTTGCAGGCAGGCATCGATCAGCTCGGCGGGCTCGCGGGTTTCATCAGCAGGCCGTTCGCTGCCAAACAATGCGCGAACCCGTGGCATCAGTGCGGCGGGGCCTCCCCAGTTATTGCGCACCCAGTTGAGGGCATCGTCTTGCATCGGGTAGCAGAACAACCTCCAGTAATCGCGCAGCACCTCGCCGAGCAGGTCGCTGTGGTCGGTTTCCAGGGTCTGGGTGAACAGACTGCCACTGTCGAACGCGTGTTCACGCAGCATGCGCTGACACCAACTGTGAATAGTCGAAACGGCAGCTTCGTCCATCCATTGGGCGGCGATGTCGAGACGGTTGGCGCAGGCGGACCATTGCTCCGATGGATAGTCGGCGCGCAGATCTGCGATGAGGGTGTCGGGCTGTTCAATTTCTTCGCGGAAGAAGCGCGCAGCCTCGGCCAGGCGGATACGGATGCGCTCGCGCAGTTCCTTGGTGGCGGCGTCGGTGAAAGTTACCACCAGGATTTGCGGCGGAAGCAGTTCGCGGCCAAAGCCGGATTCGTCTCCACCGTGGCCGAGGACCAGGCGCAGGTACAAGGCGGAAATGGTGAAGGTTTTGCCGGTGCCGGCGCTGGCTTCGATCAACTGGCTGCCCTTGAGCGGGAAGGCCAGGGCCAAGGGTTTGCGGGTCATGCGCCGGCCTCCTCGCCCGTGAGTGATCGCCATGGGGCGTTGAGCAGGGGGCGATACAGGGTTTCGCACCAGCCTTCGAACTCTTCGCTGGCGATGAGTGCAGTGAAGTCGGAGAACTGTCGCGTGAGCGCTGGGGTTTCGCGGCGCTCGCCGTCGGTGGTCAGGCCGTCCCCCTCGTAGGCTTTACTTGCCGCCGCCAGGGCTTTGGCAGGGTCGGATTGACTGAGCCAGGCAAACGCGGTTTTGACGGCTACAGGTAATGGCTTTCTCATTCCCGCCTGCCAGGCCAGCAACAGATTGCCGAGGATTTCCTGCGCAGCGGTTTTATCCAACGGAGCCAGCAATAGCGTGTCATCACTCGCCACCAAGCCGGTACTCAGCGACAGCCCACAGGCACAGGCCACCACGTGGTTGACCCAGGGCCGAATCAGGCGATGCCATTTGCGGGTCTTGATCGAGCCGATGCTGTTGGGGATCGTGGTGACGCTGAGCAACCCGCCATCACTGCGTCGATGCAGCCCACTGATCCAGCCCTCCAACTGCACGCCCTGATACGCAAAACTGATCGGTTCGGCGCCAGGATGCGGGGTGGGCCAGAGGGCCAGCAATTGTTGATAACGTTGCAGCAGGCCGGGCAACGGCTCGATCAACTCATTGCGCAGGCACTCGCCGAAACCGACCATCGGCAACAGGCCGCTGCCTTGCAGACGCAGGGCCTGTGCGTTGAGCACGTGGTCAGGATGCTCGGGCTGTGTGAGTGCGGCATTCAACAGGCTGTCACTCAGGCTATAGCGTTGCAGTGCATCGAGGACAAAGGGCTCTTCGTCCGCCAACGGCACCTCGGCGGCTTCGAAGAAAACTTTCAGGCGCTGGCTGAAGAAGTGTTTGACCGGGTTGCGCAGGAAGTCTTGCAACTGGCCCAGGGCGAGGGGCTCTTCCTGTTGGTGCTGGGCCAGTTCATCTTCTTTGACGACGGCGTCCGGCGCTTCGTGCAGCAACTGCCATTCGCGAGCATAGCTGAACAGCGCATCCCCTTCATGAAAGTAGCGGGCGCTGAACGGTTGCAGCGGATGCTCTTGTGTCATCGCGTCTATCAGCAGTTTGTCGTTGTTTGCAGGGTGCCAGCCACTGGCGAGGTGGTCACGCAACTGGCCGACCAGCACTGAGGCCGGACGCTCGCTGTTGTCACGGATACTGCGCCCCACCCAACTGATGTAGAGCTGGTCGCGGGCCGACAGCAGCGCTTCGAGCAACAGGTAGCGGTCGTCTTCGCGGCGTGAACGATCGCCGGGGCGATAGTCGCTGCCCATCAGGTCGAAATCCAGCGGAGGCTGGGCGCGAGGGTAGTCGCCATCGTTCATGCCGAGCAGACAAACGAGCTTGAACGGTATCGCACGCATGGGCATCAGAGTGCAAAAATTGACAGCCCCAGCCAGAAAGCGCTGGGACAGACGGCCTTGGTCCAGACCGGCCAACCAGGCTTCACGGACGACAGTGAGTGGTAACGCGTCGTGCAGGCCGACGGACTCGCAGGTTTCCAGCCAGGTCTCGCGAAGTTGTTCGAGTTGGCTCAGCAGGTAGTCGTCGTGTTCGCTGCCAGGCAGGAAGAACATTTGCATCAGGTGGTGCAGGCGCTCGCCCCACTGCTGGGGTGTGGCGGGTTCGGACAAGGCTTGATGAGCGTTGTTGAGGGCATCGAGCAAGGCGACCAGAGGACCGATCAGCGCAGCGTCGAGGCCGCCGATTTCATCATAGGGTTCGATGCCCTCGCAGGCGACGCCGGTACCGACTGCGTATCCCAACAACATGCGACGCAAACCGAAACGCCAGCTGTTTTGTTCCAGTTGTTTTGGCAGGCCCAACCCTTCGCGCTGTTCGGCGTTCAGTCCCCACCGGATACCGGCACCTTCGATCCAGCGGTGCAGGGTGGGCAGATCACGCTCCTTGATGGCGAAACGTTCGCGCAGGGCTGGAACATCCAGCAGGTCCAGAATTTCGCTGACCGGGAAACGGCTGTCGGGGAGTTTGAGCAAGTGCTCGACGGCGATTAGCAGAGGATCACGGCCGCGCTGGCCCTGGTCGGTCAGGGTAAACGGGATGAAGCGAGGGTCGTTTCGTTCCAATTGGCCAAAAACCGCGCTGATGTGCGGCGCGTAACTGTCGACATCGGGGACCATGACGATGACGTCCCGGGGACGCAACGTGGGGTCGGCGCTGAAGCGCTGGAGCAATTGGTCGTGGAGCACTTCCACTTCGCGTTGGGCACTGTGGGTGATATGGAAACGGATGGATGTATCACGCTCCAGATCGACGGGGGGCCATAGCTCGCGGGTTTCGTTAAGGGGGCGCAGTTCGAGGATGTCGTCCTGCAGTTGATTGAGCAGTGTGTCGGGTTTGCTGTCGCTGAACAGGTCGATACGGCCATCACGAAAGGCGGCGCGATAGCTGTTGGGGTCGTCGTAGCTGTCCAACAGGCTGATGTAGTCACGGCCTTGTTTACCCCAGGCGGCCAGCAAGGGGTGGGCGTGTTGATGCAAGGTTTGTGGGTCAAGGGCGACCGGCATGCCTGTTTTACGCGCTTGGCGTTTATATTCATTTCGCAGCAGGTCTTTGTCGGCAACGATGTCGGACCAGTGGTGTCGGCAAGGGTTGTGTACACAGAGCAGGACTTGGCTGAATTTCGCCAAACCGGCAAGAGCTTCCAGAGCCTGCGCAGGCAAGGATGAAATCCCGAAAACGATGACCCGGGACGGCAGCCCTGACGGGGCTTTTTCCAGCGTATTGATGCGTTCGATAAAGCGTTGATGAACGCCGGCACGGCTTTCAGCCATGCCGGCCTCCCCGACGTCCAACAACAGGGCGCGCCATAGTTCGGCTTGCCAGCAGTTCGCGGGGTTCAGGGGTTTGGGCTCTCCTCGACTATTGCGAAGTTGGTGGCGCCCTGCGGCCCAATCTTCTAGCCAATCGGCGCGATAGACCTGGTATTGGTCGAACAGATCCGCCAGGCGCTCGGCCAATTGATAGCGTTTGCGCAGGTCAGTGTCGTGGGTGAGAAAACGCTGGAGCGGCTCAAAGTGCGGTTGGTCGATGAGTTCGGGGAGCAGTCGCATGAGACGCCAGGTCAGCGGGGCCTTATCGAGCAGAGACTTGGCGGGAATTTCATCTTTTCCCAAGACCATCCGGTAGAGCTGCCACATAAAGCTACCGGGCAGTTGAACGTCGATTGCTGCGGCGATGCCGCAGCCACCCATGTCATCGTCCTGAGGGTCTTCGGCCAAGGCCAACTTGAGCCATTGAGCGATGCCATTGCTTTGTACCAGGACTATTTCGTTTTCCAGGGGAGCCAGAGGGTAGCGACGCATCCAGCTGACTACCAGGCTGCGCAGTTCGTCCAGACGGTTGCCGTGAACCACCATGAATCCAGCGCTGAGGGACGTCGCATCCGGCATAACGGCTTCCTTGGGAAAAGCAAAATCGAGGGTGCGACTTTAGCACTGTGGGGAGTTGTTGGCGGAGTTGGGATGTTAGCTGGCTTTTCACCCGCCCAAAACAAAACCCCATCTGCTTTCGCAAATGGGGTTTCGGAA
>NZ_JBSVVZ010000099.1:0-16785 GCF_054071875.1 Pseudomonas sp. SDO524_S393
CGCGAGCAAGCCCGCTCCCACAATTTGGATCTCCTGTATCAGGCAGATATCAATCCGCTCTGGCTCTGGCTTTTGATCTGAGCCGCTGTAAGAGCGGAACCATAGGTAGCCGTTACCGCAGCAACGGCTATGTACACCATTAAAAACCCCGAGCCACCACCTCACGGTCATTTATGCAAAAGTCAACGTTACGCAAAACAGGATTAGCCCTGGTACTGGCCGTCGCCGCAGCACTGGCCATCTACGCGGTCCAGGCCCCCGCCGACGCCCCCCAATACCTCACCGCCACCGCCGAGCGCGGTGACATCGAAAACGCCGTCCTGGCCACCGGCCTGCTCGAAGGCGTCAAACAGGTCGACGTCGGTGCCCAAGTCTCCGGCCAGCTCAAATCCCTCAAGGTCAAGGTCGGCGACAAGGTCAAGAAAGGCCAATGGCTGGCCGAAATCGACCCCCTGGTCCTGCAGAACACCCTGCGCAAAGCCCAGGTCGATGAAGAAAACCTCCAGGCCCAACGCCGCGCCACGGCCGCGCAACTCAAGCAGGCCCGCTCGGTGTACGAGCGCTACAAGGGCTTGCAGATCGATGAGTCGGTGTCGCGCCAGGACTTCGAGGACGCGGAATCGAACTTCCAGGTGCAGCAGGCCAATCTGCTGTCCCTGGATGCACAGATCAAGAGCGCGCATATCCAGATCGACACCGCCAAGGTCAACCTGGCCTACACCCGCATCGTCGCGCCCATCGACGGCGATGTGGTCGGCATCGTCACCCAGGAAGGCCAGACCGTGATCGCCAACCAACTGGCGCCGGTGCTGCTCAAGCTGGCGGACCTGGACACCATGACCGTCAAGGCCCAGGTGTCGGAGGCCGACGTGATTCACATCAGCCCCGGCCAGCAGGTGTATTTCACCATTCTGGGGGAGGCCGACAAACGCTACTACGCCAAGCTGCGCGGCACCGAACCGGCGCCGCAGAACTTCCTCGAGACCCAGACCGCCGGTACGCCCAAGCAGAACACGGCGGTGTTCTACAACGCGTTGTTCGACGTGCCCAACCCGGACCACCGCCTGCGTATCGCGATGACGGCCCAGGTGCGCATCGTGCTCGACACCGCCCAGGCCGCGTTGATGGTGCCGGTGGCGGCATTGGGGGCGCGCAACAACGACGGCAGCTACCCGGTGCGGGTCCTGGATGCCAAGGGCAAGGCGGTGTCCCGCGAGGTGAAGACCGGTATCAATAACAACGTCAAGGTGCAGATCCTGGAGGGCTTGGTCGAAGGCGACAAGGTGGTGATCGGCGACGCAATGCCCGCTGTGGCGGGGAACTGACGGATGAGCCAGCCACTGTTGGAACTCAAGGGCATCACCCGCAGTTTCATGGCCGGCGAGCGCGAGTTCATTGCGCTCAAGGGCATCGACCTGAGTATTCAGGCCGGGGAAATGGTCGCGATCATCGGGGCGTCGGGGTCGGGCAAGTCGACCCTGATGAATATTCTCGGCGGCCTGGATTACGCCACCGCCGGCAGCTACAAGATCAACGGCATCGAAACCCGGTCACTGGGCGATGAACAGCTGGCCGAGCTGCGCCGCGACTACTTCGGCTTCATCTTCCAGCGTTACCACTTGTTGGCGCACTTGAGCGCGTTGCACAACGTGGAAATGCCGGCGATCTATGCCGGTACACCGGAAAGCGCGCGGCATGGGCGGGCGCGGGAATTGCTGGCACGGCTGGGCCTGGCCGGGCACACCACCCACCGGCCCAGCCAGTTGTCCGGTGGGCAGCAGCAGCGGGTGAGTATCGCCCGCGCCTTGATGAACGGCGGCGAAGTGATCCTCGCCGACGAACCCACCGGCGCCCTCGATACCCACAGCGGCAAGGAAGTCATGCGCATCCTTGCCGAGCTGCACGCCGCCGGGCACACGGTGATTATCGTCACCCACGACCCCAAGGTGGCGGCCAATGCCCAGCGTATCGTCGAGGTGTGCGACGGCGAGATCGTCAGTGACAAGGCCAACGACAGCGTCGGCCTGGAGCTGCCCGGCGAAGCCCCCATCGAGCCCAAGCGCAGCGGCGCCCGTCGTCTGGTGGCCAGCCTGGGGCTGTTCAAGGAAGCGTTCAACATGGCCTGGGTCGCACTGGTGTCCCACCGCATGCGCACCTTGCTGACCATGCTGGGCATTGTGATCGGCATCACGTCGGTGGTGTCGATCTCGGCCATCGGCGAAGGGGCCAAGCGTTATGTGCTCAAGGACATCCAGGCGATTGGCAGCAACACCATCGATATCTTTTCCGGCACCAGTTTTGGCGACAGCCGCGCCTCGGCCATCGAGACCCTGATGCCCTCGGACGTGGACGCGCTGAACCAGCTGTATTACGTCGACAGCGCCACCCCGGTGGTGGGCCGCAACCTGTTGCTGCGCTTTGGCAATATCGACCTGGACGCCCAGGTGAATGGCGTGAGCGACCGTTATTTCAAGGTCAAAGGCTTGAAGATGGAGGCCGGAATCACCTTCAGCGAAAGCGATGCGCGGCGTCAGGCCCAGGTGGTGGTGATCGACCACAACGCGCGCCAGCGCCTGTTCGGCCCGAACGTCGACCCGCTGGGCCAGGTGATCCTGGTGGGCAACCTGCCGTGCACGGTGATCGGGGTGACGGCGGACAACAAGAACATGTTTGCCGCCAGCAAGGCGCTGAACGTGTGGGTGCCTTACGAGACGGCGGCGGGGCGTCTGCTGGGGCAGCGCCATTTGGACAGCATCACCGTGCGGATCAAGGACGGCCAGCCGAGCAAGGTGGTGGAGGACAACGTCAACAAGCTGATGCTGCAACGCCATGGCACCAAGGACTTCTTTACCAACAACCTCGACAGCATCATGCAGACGGTGCAGAAAACCAGCCGCTCCCTGGCGTTGCTGCTGTCGCTGATCGCGGTGATTTCGCTGCTGGTGGGCGGTATCGGGGTGATGAACATCATGTTGGTGTCGGTTACCGAGCGCACCCGTGAAATCGGCATTCGCATGGCGGTGGGGGCACGGCAGTCGGATATCCGCCAGCAGTTTCTGGTGGAGGCGGTGATGGTGTGCCTGATCGGCGGAATGATCGGCATCTCGCTGTCATTCGCCATCGGTTATCTGTTTTCGTTGTTCGTGAAGGAGTGGGAGATGGTGTTTTCCCTGGGCTCGATCATCACGGCGTTTGCCTGTTCGACGATGATCGGCATTGTGTTCGGCTTCGTGCCCGCGCGGAATGCGGCGCGGCTGGATCCGATCGAGGCGCTGGCCCGCGATTGATTGCTTCCGGACACTGGAGAGTCAATGTGGGAGCAGCGATCAATGTGGGAGCGGGCTCGCTCGCGAAAGCGGTGTGTCAGTCACAGATATTTCAGCTGAACCGCCGCATTCGCGAGCAAGCCCGCTCCCACACAAGCCCGCTCCCACATTGATTTTTTAGAGTGGCGTGGCCTTAAAAACGGGTGGTTTCGTCGGTGGAATACATCCAGCGCAGCAATGAATGCCGCCCGCTGATCCCCAGCTTGATCGCCGCGCGTTTGAGGTAGCTTTCAATCGTGTTGACCTTCAACGCCAACTGCTCGGCCAGCTCCGGCGCGGTGCGTCCGGCCAGCAGGCCCACGCACACCTCCAGCTCACGGTTGGACAGGGTCAGGCCCGACTGCACCAGGCGTTCCTCGATGCGCCGGCGCAGGGTGTCGAGGCCCTGGCTTTGCGGGGTTGCCGTATCGTTTTCGCTGCGGCAGGGCTGCAGGGCGGTGATGTGTTTTTCCACCAGGGGCAACAGCATGGTGGAGAAGTCCTGCAGCATGCTGCGCTCCTGCGGCGAGAAGCTTTGCGACTGGTGCGAGCGATACACCGACAGCACATAACGCACATCGTCCTTGCGGCGGGTCAGGTGCAATTGCGCCGCCGGCTGTTCTTCGCCCATGGCCACTACCGAATCGGTGTAGACCGGGCTGATCTTGCGGCGGGTATGGCCCGCGGAACTCACTTGCAGCTGTGTGATGTGCGTGGCGTCCACTGCCAGTTGTGTGAGGATCAGGTCATGCAGCATACGTGGGAAATGGCGACTGCCAGTGCTGGCGATGACCTTGCCTATATGTGGGAACAGGTGTGAGTTCATCAGTTCGTCCATGAATTTCGAGTGCAGGTATTCAACGTTATAACAACGGGATCTATATAAATAATCAGGCTGAATAACCCACAGTGATAACACGTCCCGTCGGCACGTATGCTAGTACAGCCTGGCGGCAGGATGGGGATCCAATTGCTAAAAAAATAGATTAAAACGACATAACGGCGGTCGGACCTGTCCGACCGCCGTGGCGGGAGAGGGGCGTGCTTGAGCGCTATTTCAATGCGTGGGCGGTGCTCGGCGCACGGCGCGGCGCGGTCCGGGTGCATCTGGCCAGGGCTTGCTGCACGTCGGCCAGCAGGTCGGCGACATCCTCCAACCCCACCGACAGCCGCACCAACCCTTCACTGATGCCGTGCGCCGCGCGCTCCTGCGGGGTGTAGCTGGAATGGGTCATGCTCGCCGGGTGCTGGGCCAGGGATTCGGCGTCCCCCAGGCTGACGGCGCGGCTGAACAGTTTGAGCGCGTTCATGAAGCGTCGTCCCGTGTCGATGCCGCCCTTGAGTTCGAAGGCGATCATGCCGCCGGGCAGGCGCATCTGCCGCGTGGCCAATTCATACTGCGCGAAAGAACGCAGCCCCGGGTAGATGACCTGAGCCACGGCCGGGTGCGCCTGCAAGGCCTGCGCCACGGCCAGGGCATTGCTGCAATGGCGGTCCATGCGCAGGGCCAGGGTCTTGAGCCCGCGCATCAACAGGGCCGCATCCTGGGGCGACAGCACCGCGCCGGTCAGGTCCTTGAGCCCTTGCAGGCGAATGCGCTGGGCCAGGGCCTGGCTGGCCACGGCGATGCCGGCGGTGATATCGCCATGGCCGCTCAGGTACTTGGTGGCCGAGTGCACCACCACATCGGCGCCCAGGTCCAGGGGGCGTTGCAGGTAGGGCGTGCAGTAGGTGTTGTCGACCACCACGGTGACACCGGGATGGCGATGGGCCCGTTCGGCCACCGCGGCGATATCCACCAGTTGCAGGTTGGGGTTGGCCGGGGTTTCGAAATACACCAGGCGGGTGGCGGGGGAGAGGGCCTGGTCGAGGGCGTCGAGATCGCTGAGGTCGACATGCCGTACGCGGATGCCAAACTCGCCGAGGCCATGGTGCAACAGGGCGAAGGTGCAACCGTAGAGGGTCTGGCTGACGATCACCTCATCGCCCGGGCGCAGCAGGGTCCAGAACGTCGCGGCAATCGCGCCCATGCCGGAACCGAACGCCACGGCGGCCTCGCCGTTCTCCAGGGTCGCCATGCGGGATTCGAGCAGCGCCAGGGTCGGGTTGGAAATACGCGTATAGAAGTGGCCGGCGGCTTCACCGGCAAAACACGCGGCGCCGTATTCGACGGTAGGGAAAGCAAAGGTGGCCGACAGGTAGATCGGCGGCACGAGAGCGCCGTGGTGGTCCTTGGGGTCGTAGCCGTGGTGGATGGCGCGGGTGGAAAAGCCGAAGGCATGCTGTTTATTGTTCATGTAGGACGCTCCTTATTTCCTACAATGCTATGCTCATAACCGCAGATGAACGTTGCCATATGTGCTGCGAAAATCACCTCGGCGGCATGAAAATCCACAAAAAACAATAAAGAGAGGCAAGCCATGCCCGAGCGGCTGGACCGCACCGACAAAGCCCTGCTGAACGCCCTGCAAGGCAATGCTCGACTGACCGTGGCCGAACTGGCCGAGCGCGTGTCCCTGACCACTTCGCCGTGCTGGCGGCGGGTGCGCAACCTGGAAGAGAGCGGGGTGATCAGCGGGTATCAGGCGATTCTGTCGCCCAAGGCGCTGGGCTACGGGGTGACGGCTTTCGTCAGCATCATGATGGAAAGCCATACCCAGGAGATCGCCCGGGCGTTTGAACAGCGCCTGCTGGAAATCCCCGAGATCGTGGCGTGCCACAACGTATCGGGGCGCTATGACTTCCTGCTCGAGGTGGTGGCCAGGGACCTTGAGTCCTTCGGCGAGTTTGCGCGGGAGGTGTTGCAGACCCTGCCTTGCGTCAAGGAGATCTATTCGAGCTTTTCCTACAAGTCGGTGCGGCCGCTGCGGGTGATTCCGCTGCCGGGCTGAGCCCGAAAAGGGCGCGGATTGGCTACCTGTTCTTCGCCGGAATTGGCTATTTCTCCCGAACGGGCCGGTGACTAACCTAGTCACCAATCCCCACTGTTCTGGAGCACTGCCATGCAAGCCCGTACCGATTTCTACGTTGCCTCCCCGGAAGCCATGAAAGCCATGATGGCCGTTGAGGCCGCCGGCAGTAAGCTGTCCATCGAGCTGCCGCTGCTGGAACTGATCCGCCTGCGCGTGTCGCAGATCAACGGCTGTGCCTTCTGCCTCGACATGCACACCACCGATGCGCGCAAGGGCGGCGAGACCGAGCGTCGTCTGGCGACGCTGTCGGCCTGGCGTGAAACCCCGTTCTTCACCCCGCGTGAGCGCGCTGCGCTGGCCTGGGCCGAAAGCCTGACCCTGATCAGCCAGACCCATGCCCCGGACGAAGACTTCGACACCCTGGCCGCCGAGTTCAGCCCCAAGGAACAAGTGGACCTGAGCCTGGCCATCGCCACCATCAACAGCTGGAACCGCCTGGCGATCGGCTTTCGCAAGATGCCCAAGTAACTTCTGAGGCAAGCCTGCTCACCACAGGGCTCTTCGCTGGAGGCCTTAGAAGTTGACCGAGGCACTCAACCGGGCCGTCAGCGGCGCGCCCTGGAACAGGTAGTCATCGCCCAGGTATTCGCCCACGTCGCGCCAGTAGCGCTTGTCGAACACATTGTCGACGCTCAGGCGGAACACCGTTTCATAGCCGTCCACTTTGGTGGTGTAGCGGCTGCCCACATTGACCACCGCGTAATCGCCCACTTCCACATTGCCGGTGCGGTCGGCGTACTTCCTGGCGCTGTATTGCACACCGCCCAGCACGGCCAACCCGTTCACCCACGGCAACGCGTAATCGGCATACACACTGGCCCGCAGCTTGGGCACGTTGATTGCCTGGTGCCCTTCATCGTCCGGCGTGCCGCTGCCGGTCACCCGCGCGCGGATCGCGGCCACGCTGGTTGCGACCTGCAGGCGGTCGGTGGCCCAGCCATTGGCCGACAGTTCCAGGCCAGTGTTCTTTTGCTCGCCCTGTTGCACGTAGGTGAAGAGGCCTGCGCCGTCTGGCTTGGCGTACTGGTAGGCCTGGCGCGTCTGGAACACGGCGGCGGCGAAGCTGATGCGGCGCCAGTCGTATTTCACCCCGGCTTCGATTTGGCGTGAGGGGGTAGGGGCCAGCGTTTCGCCGCGGTTGGTGGTTGTCCATGGCGCCTGGCCGCCGAGAGACAGGCCTTTGCTGTAGCTGGTGTACAGCGAGATCGTTTCCACCGGCTTGTAGATCAACGCGGCCTGGGGCAGGAACACGTACTGCTGGGTGTGGCGCGTCTGATCGCCCGTGATGCCGTCGTAAGCTTTTTCATCCAGGCGCACTTCGCGACCACCCAGGATAGTCTGCCACTGCTCGTTGAAACGAATGCGGTCAGTGACGAACAGGCCGTACTGGCGGCTGTCGAGGTTGCGCTGGCGGGCGTTCAGCGGTTTGTCGGTGGGTGTAAAGCTCGGTGCGTCCTGGTGGATATTGCCGCTGCCGATGTATTCGTTCACCGATTCGCGCTTATCGACCACCCGGCGAAACGCGCTGGTGCCGAAGGTCAGTTCGTGGCTCAGGCCTGCGGTGTCGAACAGCCCGGTCATGGCGGCCTGCACTTCATCGTCGCGACGGGTGTCGTCGGGGCTGCGGTAGTCGTAGATGTCGTAGTCGCCGGTTGGGCTGAAGGTGGCTGTACCGCAATCCGTCACGTAGAAGCAGCCATAGGCAAACGAACTGTAATCATCGATCACCACCTTGCTGCGCGCCGCGCTGACGCTGCCTTTCCACTGGTCACTGAAACGGTATTCGAACTTGCCGTTGAGGTTCAGGGAGTCGATGCCCACCTGGCGGCCACCGGTCTGGTGCCCGAGCAGTTTTTTCGGGGATGCGTCGTGGGGCACTTCGGTGCCGCCCAGCAATTGATAGCCTGGCACCGAGCGCTGTTGCTTGTTCTGGTATTCGGCATCCAATTGCAGCACGGCGTCGGGGCTGATGTTCCAGTCGAAGGCCAGGGACACGAAATCCCGCTGGCCGTTGGCGTGCTCCACATAGGCATTGAGGTCTTCGTGGGCCACGTTGGCGCGCAGGCCGAATTGCTGTTCGCTGCCAAACCAGCCGCCCACGTCGGTGGCGACGTAACCGCTGCCCCGGTCATCGGTGGACACCGTCACCGAGCGCACGTCTTCCGGGCGCTTGGTCACGTAGTTGATCACGCCGCTGGGTTCGGAAATCCCGCTTTGCAGGCCGGCCAGGCCCTTGAGCACCTCCACTTGCTGCTTGTTTTCCAGGGCGACGTTCTGTTCGCCGGTGATGGTGCGCCCGTTGATCTTGTAGCTGCTCGCCGCGTTCAGCGAGAAGCCGCGCACCACGAAGTTTTCGTAATAGCCGATCGGCGCGTAGCTGTCGCCCACCGAAGCGTCGTTGCGCAGCACTTCGCTGAGCAGGCGGGCCTGCTGGTCCTTGAGCATGGCGTCGTTGATCACGGTGATCGAGGCCGGGGTATCCAGCAGCGGGGCTTCATTGAAACCGCCGACCGAGGCGGTGTCAGTGCGATAGCCGGACGCGTCCTGGCCCTGGACCTTCACGGCGGGCAATTCCAGCTCGGCTGCCAGGCTGTTGCCGATACCGCCGCTGAGCAGCAGGCCGAGGGCTAAACGTGAAGGAACAGCGGGACGAAAACGCAAAACCATGGGGCGGGGCCTTAGAGCGCGGGGCGGGGGGGCGCATAAGCTAGGTGGATCGACGAGGATTTACAAGTTGTTGAGAGTGGTTCTGTTGCGGCGCAGGGCCAAAGGTGGGAGCTGGCTTGCCTGCGATAGGGGCAGGTCGGGCAGTCCACCTGTCACTGACAGAGCGCCATCGCAGGCAAGCCAGCTCCCACAGGGGGCGTGCACTCTCCAGAGTGACTGCCGTTCAGGTGGAGCGCTTGAGGGTTTCGCTGGGCAACTCCTGGAACAACGCCCGGTAACTGTTGGAAAACCGCCCCAAGTGCCAGAACGACCAGTTCATCGCCACCTCGGCCACGGTGGTGTCGGCGTTGCTCAGCAGCTCGCGACGGGCGCCATTCAAGCGGCGCAGGCGCAGCCATTGTGCCGGGCTCATCCCGGTGTAGGTCTTGAAGCCCTGCTGCAACTGGCGCAGCGGCACTCCGGCAATTCGGGCCAGTTCCAGCAGATTGACGGTTTCGTCCGGCACATCCGCCGCCCATTCGCCGATGCGTGCCATCAGCAGGCGTTCTTCACTGCGCCGCTGCAGCGAACTGCGGTCCAGGCACACGCAGGCGTTGTCGAGGATGAACAGGCAATCGTCGAGCAGTTGCTGGGTGAGGGCGTCGCGGCTGACGGGGTCGGTGATGGTTTGCAGGCGGGTGAGGGTGCTGCTGAGCCAGCGGATGAACAGCGCGTTCTGCTGGCCGGTCAGCGGCGCCATGAACAGGCCGTCGAGTTTTGCCACGTCCAGGCCATGGCGCTGCACGAATTGCGGCCCGAACACCACCGCCACTTCACGGTAGTTTTCCGGGGTGATCCAGGTGTTGCGACTTTCGCCGTTGAGCAGGTACAGCGTGTGGTCGCTGTCGTCGAAACAGAACGCCAGCGAGCCGGCGGGTGCATTGAAATGCTGTTCGACGCGGGTGTTCATGCTTTCTTCGTAGACCTCGACCCCTTGCAGGTCGAGGTAGCGGATACGCCCGGCAAAGTGCCCGGGGGACATTTGCTGGTATTGCTGTACCCAACCGGGGGTCGCACTGCATTGAGCGGCCACATCACCAGTGGCGAAGGCCTGTACGCGCAAAGCTGTTGCCTGTGTCATGGGTGATCCGTACGCACTCTATTGGTGCGTTGTGGTCGGTGCAAAGTGGATAGATGCCCTGTGAAGGCTGGCCCAAGATAGACCTCAATGCCCCGGCAGTACAAGCCGGCGCAGCATCCAACCCATGACGAGGTCCCTATGAGCGCCCCCTTCGATCAGCTGTCCGCCTGGCTGAAAGAACACAAGATTACCGAAGTCGAATGCGTGATCAGTGATTTGACGGGTATCGCCCGCGGCAAGATTGCGCCCACCAACAAGTTCCTGCATGAGCGAGGCATGCGCCTGCCGGAAAGTGTGTTGCTGCAAACGGTAACCGGGGACTTTGTCGACGACGACATTTACTACGACCTGCTGGACCCGGCCGACATCGACATGGTCTGCCGTCCGGTGTCCCACGCGACCTACGTGGTGCCCTGGGCCATCGAGCCCACCGCCATCGTGATCCACGACACCTTCGACAAGCAGGGCAACCCCATCGAGCTGTCGCCGCGCAATGTGCTGAAAAAGGTCTTGCAGCTGTACACCGACCAAGGCTGGCAGCCGATTGTCGCGCCGGAAATGGAGTTCTACCTGACCCAGCGCTGCGAAGACCCGGACCTGCCGCTGAAAACCCCGATTGGCCGCTCCGGCCGTGCCGAAACCGGGCGCCAGTCGTTCTCCATCGATGCGGCCAACGAATTCGACCCGTTGTTCGAAGACGTCTATGACTGGTGCGAAGCCCAGGGCCTGGACCTCGACACGCTGATCCACGAAGACGGCCCGGCGCAGATGGAAATCAACTTCCGCCACGGCGATGCCCTCGACCTGGCCGACCAGATCACCGTGTTCAAGCGCACCCTGCGCGAGGCCGCGCTCAAGCACAACGTAGCCGCCACCTTCATGGCCAAGCCGGTGGCCGACGAGCCGGGCAGCGCCATGCACCTGCACCAGAGCGTGGTGGAGATCGCCACCGGCAAACCCGTGTTCGTCGATGCCGACGGCAACAAGAGCCCGCTGTTCCTGCACCATATCGGCGGCTTGCAGAAGTACATCCCCAAGCTGCTGCCGATGTTTGCGCCCAATGTGAACTCGTTCCGCCGGTTTTTGCCGGACACCTCGGCGCCAGTCAACGTCGAGTGGGGCGAAGAAAACCGCACCGTCGGCCTGCGCGTGCCCACTTCCAGCCCTGATGCGATGCGCGTGGAAAACCGCCTGCCGGGTGCCGACGCCAACCCGTACCTGGCCATTGCGGCGAGTCTGCTGTGTGGCTACCTGGGCATGGTCGAGCAGATCGAGCCCAGTGCCCCGGTAGAAGGCCGCGCCTACGAGCGTCGCAACCTGCGCCTGCCGTTCACCCTCGAAGATGCGTTGGCGCGCATGGAGGATTGCGACACGGTCAAGCGCTACCTGGGCGACAAGTTCGTGCGCGGCTACGTCGCGGTGAAACGCGCCGAACACGAGAATTTCAAGCGAGTGATCAGTTCCTGGGAGCGTGAGTTCCTGCTGTTGAGCGTCTAAAAAACCAAAAAAAGGGGTGTCGATATGCGTCTCGTGAAAAAGCTTCTCCCGCTGGCCCTGGTGGCCGCACTCAGCAGCACCAGCGAAGCGGCACAGACTGTGAGCATCTACAACTGGACCGACTATATCGGCGAGACCACCCTGGCCGACTTCCAGGCCAAGACCGGGATCAAGCCGATCTATGACGTGTTCGACTCCAACGAAACCCTGGAGGGCAAGTTGCTCGCGGGGCGCACCGGGTATGACGTGGTGGTGCCGTCCAACCACTTTCTGGCGCGCCAGGTGAAGGCCGGGGCGTTCCTCAAGCTCGACCGTGCGCAGTTGCCCAACTTCAAGAACCTCGACCCCAAGCTGCTGGCGCTGCTGGAGAAAAACGACCCGGGCAACGCACACTCGGTGCCGTACCTGTGGGGCACCAATGGCATCGGCTACAACGTCGACAAGGTCAAGCAGGTGCTGGGCATCGACCATATCGACTCGTGGGCGGTGTTGTTCGAGCCGGAGAACATCAAGAAGCTCAACCAATGCGGCGTGGCCTTCCTCGATTCGGCGGATGAGCTGTTCCCGGCGATCCTCAACTACCTGGGCAAAGACCCGCGCAGCGAGAATGCCGAGGACTATAAGCAAGCCGAGGCCAAGCTGTTGACGCTGCGGCCCTACATCACTTACTTCCACTCTTCCAAGTACATCTCGGACCTGGCCAACGGCGATATCTGCGTGGCCTTCGGTTATTCCGGCGACGTGTTCCAGGCCGCCAACCGCGCCAAGGAAGCCAAGAACGGCGTGAACATCGCCTATTCGATTCCCAAGGAAGGCTCCAACCTGTGGTTCGACCTGCTGGCGATTCCCGCCGATGCGGGCAACCCGAAAGAAGCCCATGCGTTCATCAACTACCTGCTCGACCCCGAAGTGATCGCCAAGGTCAGCGCCTCGGTGGGCTATGCCAACGCGAACCCGGCGGCCAAGGCGTTCATGGACCCGGAACTGGTGAACAACCCCGAGGTGTATCCACCACAGGCCGTACTCGACAAACTCTACATTTCCACCACGCCCACCCCGGCGACCATGCGCCTGATGACCCGCGCGTGGAGCAAAGTGAAGACCAATAAATGATGCAGTCCAGCGACCACGCCCGGTCCTACTACCGGGCCACGGCCAACGCGATGCCGGAGCGTCCGTCACTGGACGCTGACCTGAGCGCCGATGTGTGTGTGATCGGCGGCGGTTTCACCGGCGTCAACACCGCTATCGAATTGGCCCAGCGCGGGCTCTCGGTGGTCCTGCTGGAGGCCCGGCGCATCGGCTGGGGCGCCAGCGGGCGCAATGGCGGGCAATTGATTCGTGGCATCGGCCATGAGGTGTCGGGGTTTGCCAGGTATGTGGGCAAGGAGGGCGTGCGTTACCTGGAGCAGGCCGGGATCGAGTCGGTGGCCCTGGTGGGCGAGCGTATTCGTGAGCACGCCATCGACTGTGACCTGCGCTGGGGCTATTGCGAACTGGCCAATACGCCCGCGCAATTTGCGGCGTTCAAGGGCGAGCAGGCGCACCTGGCGGAACTGGGCTATGCCCATGAAACCCGCCTGGTCGGCCCGCAGGCGTTAGCGCAGGTCGTCGGTTCGACGGTGTATGCCGGTGGCCTGGTGGACATGGGCTCCGGGCATCTGCACCCGCTGAACCTGGTGCTGGGTGAGGCGCAGGTGGCTGAAGCTCTGGGCGTGCGGATCTTCGAGCGCAGCGAAGTGCTGGAACTGCTCCACGGCGACACGGTGCAGGTGCGCTGCGCCGGCGGCACCGTGCGCGCCGCCAGCCTGGTGCTGGCGTGCAACGCGCACCTCGAAGAACTGGAACCGCGCCTGAGCGGCAAGGTACTGCCGGCGGGCAGTTACATCATCGCCACCGAGCCGTTGTCGCCGGCCATGGCCCAGCAATTGATCCCGCAGAACCTGGCGTTGTGCGACCAGAAAGTCGGCCTGGATTATTACCGACTGTCAGCGGACCGGCGCCTGCTGTTCGGCGGTGCGTGCCATTACTCCGGCCGCGATCCGGCGGACATCGCCGCCTACATGCGACCGAAAATGCTCAAGGTATTCCCGCAACTGGCCCATACCGCCATCGAGTTCCAGTGGGGCGGGAAGATCGGCATCACCGCCAACCGCTTTCCCCAGGTGGGGCGATTGCAGCAGTATCCCAACGTGTTCTACGCCCAGGGTTACTCGGGCCACGGCTTGAACGTGACCCACTGGTGCGCGCGCCTGCTGGCCGAGGCGATTGATGCCGGGCATAGCCACGGCCTGGATGTTTTCAGCCAGGTGCCACATATGACGTTTCCCGGCGGCAAGGCCTTGCGCTCGCCGCTGCTGGCATTGGGGATGTTGTGGTATCGGTTGCGGGAGTTGATGCATTGAAGCGCCGGGCGTGGCAGGCTGGGCGACGTTTTCCTACGACTTTTGGAGATTTAACGTGCCAACAGCATCCGCAGTAATTGAAATTCCGGTATCCGCTGACAAAGTCTGGGCATTGGTCGGTGGCTTCAACGACTTGCCCAAGTGGCTGCCGTTGATCGCCAAGAGCGAACCGAGCGAAGGCGGCCGCCTGCGTCACCTGACGACCGCCGACGGTGGTGAGATCGTGGAGCGTTTGCAGACCTTTGATAACGTGGCGCGCACCTACAGCTACACCATTGAAGAATCACCGTTTCCGGTGAGCGCCTATCTGGCGACGTTGCAGGTTGAAGCGCTGACCGATGCGTCGGCGAAAGTGACTTGGTCGGGGGTGTTCACGCCGGTGGACGGTGTGACGGATGCGGCCGTGGAAGAGCTGTTTGCCGGTGTCTACAAAGGTGGGGTTGAGGCGTTGCGGGCCAATTTCCCGGCCTGACTTGACACACAGCACATCCAATGTGGGAGCTGGCTTGCCTGCGATGGCGGTCAGCCAGCTCTAGTTGACTGACACGCCGCCATCGCGGGCAAGCCCGCTCCCACAGGGTTTTGTGGTGACTGGATTACTCGGGCATCAGTTGCTGACGGCATTCCAGTACCAACCGCGCGCCGCCGCGCTCGCTGCTGCCCACCTCCAGCTTGAACCCATGCAGGTTGATGATCGCGGCCACGATCGACAGGCCCAAGCCGAACCCGCCTTGCTGGTCGTTTTCATCCACGCGATAGAAACGCTGGAACACCGCATGCCGTTCCGCCGCCGGTATGCCCGGCCCGGAGTCGTGCACTTCGATGCGTGTACTGCCGGCGTCATTGAGCCCGCGCAAGATCACGATGCCCCCCGGCGGGGTGAACTTGATCGAGTTGCTCAGCAGGTTGGCCAAGGCTTCGAACAGCAGCGCGCGGTCACCGGTGATCCATGGCAGAGACTCCGGCACTTCGAGCACCAGCTGCATTTCACCTTCCTCGGCCAGGGGCAGGTAGAAGTCGTGCAGTTCGCGCAGCAGCGGCAACGGGTCCATCACCAGGAAACCCGAGCGACGCTGGTGGTCTTCCAGTTCCGAAATGCGCAACAGCCCGCGAAAACGCGCCATCAGGGTGTCGGTTTCGGCGATGGCGTCGTCCAGTTTCACCGCGTGGGCCGAGTCTTCCTCGGCCTGTTGCTTGATCCGGTACAACTGCGCGCGCAGGCGCGTCAGCGGGGTGCGCAGGTCGTGGGCGATGTTGTCGCACACACCCTTGACCTCATTCATCAGCTTCTCGATACGGTCGAGCATGGCGTTGACGATGGCCGCGAGCATGTCCAGCTCGTCACGCCGATTGGACAGCGGCAAGCGGTGCGTAAGGTCGCCGGCGACGATGGCTTCGGCACTGGCCTGGATACTGCGAATCCGCCGCAACGGGCGTCGGCGCAGCAGGTGCCAGCCGGCGGCGCCGGGAATGATGGTCAGCGACAGTGCCCACAACAGGGCATGCCAGATGATCCGGGTCACGCCGAACAGCGAACCGTTGGCGCGCACCAGCACCAGCCAGCGACCGTCCTCGGTGTGGGTGGCCACGGCGTCGCAGCTGTCCTTGGGCAGTTTGGGGTCGTTGGACTCCACGCAGTTGGCCAGCGCATGGATCTTGCCGTCCAGGGGCAGGTCCGGCGGCACCGTGCGGATCGGCCCGCTCAACGGCTGGAATTGCTCATCGAACAGGCCGTAGGCGTCCACGCCTTTCATGTCGAAGGTCATGCTGGTGGTCAGGGCTTCCACCAGTTCTTCGCCGTCGAAGCGCTGGAACAGATGCTGGCGCTGCATCAATGAGTGGCGCGACAAGTCACCCAGGTAACCCGACACCTCGTAATACAGCACCCCCATGAGGATGCAGCTCCACGCCACGAACAGCGAACTGTACAGTGCCAGCAAACGGCTGCTGGAAGAACGCCAGCCCTTAGAGGGGTTCAGCAATGACATAGCCGGAGCCTCGTACCGTGCGGATCAGCGGCGTGAGGCCCGGTGGATCGATTTTCTTGCGCAGGCGACCGATGTGCACGTCGATCAGGTTGGTGCCCGGGTCGAAGTGATAACCCCAGACTTCCTCGAAAATCATCATCCGCGAGAGGATTTGCCCGGTGTTGCGCATCAGGAATTCCAGCAGCTTGTATTCGGTGGGCAGCAAGCTCAGTGGCTGCTCGGCGCGGCTGGCTTCGCGGCTGATCAGGTTCAGTTCCAGGTCGGCCACGCGCAGGGCGGTTTCGAATTCCTTGACCGTGCTTTTGCGCCGCAGCAGCACTTCGACGCGGGCGGCCATTTCATCGGAAGCGAACGGCTTGGTCAGGTAGTCGTCACCCCCGGCGCGCAGGCCGCGCACCCGCTCGTCCACATCGGAAAGCGCGCTGATCATCAGAATCGGCGTCGACACGCCGATGGTGCGCAAGGTGGTGACGATGGCCAGGCCATCGAGTTCAGGCAGCATGCGGTCGAGGGTGATCAGATCGTAATCACCACTCACGGCACGGACCAGGCCTTCGCGGCCATTGTCCACCCAATCTACATCCAGTCCATGGCTGCTCAGCTCGGCGACGATCTCGCGGGCCGTTACGGCGTCATCCTCGATGGTCAAAATGCGGGTCATAGGGATTACCTGGTGAGCGATTCACACTAGAAGTGGGGGCATTTTGCCAAGAAATGCCTGAACGCTTCCTAAATAAAACTTCATGTTGGCAAAACCAACACAAATTCATGCAGCACCGCCTGCCCATGTGGGAGCGGGCTTGCTCGCGAAAGCGGCCTGTCAGCCACTGC
>NZ_JBSVVZ010000100.1:0-16668 GCF_054071875.1 Pseudomonas sp. SDO524_S393
CCAAAGGTTGTGTCCAGCCTTTGGGGGTCAGTTCAGAGCGTGGGAACGATCGGCATAAATTGCAGACATAAAAAAACCCCGCTTTTAAGGGCGGGGTCTTTTTGACTAAAGTCAGTACAAGTTAGATAACTTGAACTTCTTCAGCTTGCATGCCTTTCTGACCGCGGGTAGCGATGAAAGAAACCTGTTGGCCTTCTTTCAGGCTTTTGAAGCCGTCGGATTGGATAGCTTTGAAGTGAACGAACAGGTCGTCACCGGATTGTGGAGTGATGAAGCCGAAGCCTTTTTCATCGTTGAACCACTTAACGGTACCAGTTTGGCGATTAGACATGGTGTATCTCCTTGGACAAAGTTAACTGCGACTCAGGAAAAGCCCTGGCCGAGACTGAGTGCAAAGAGCAGGAAAAATTCTTGGAGACGGTTGGATCGAAATTCAACATATCGTGTAGAGATTCTCAGTGACACAAGCAGCACAGTGGCGCCACCTTAACCCTTTTTCCGGGACGTGCCAATGGTATTTCCGCAGGTTTCTCCATTTTCGTGACTGGCGGTGGTATTTACGGTCACCACCGCCTGCAGCAAGGGTCCCGGCCCCGCTGGCCGTGGCTTATAGCCGCTCGGGCATTCATCAAGAAAAGACCCGCGCCCTTTGAACCCCGGGGCTGGCCCCGGTAAGATGCCCCACAGAATTTTTCCACCTCGCTATTCAGGACACCCGCCATGAGCATCAAATCGGACAAGTGGATTCGCCGCATGGCGCAAGAGCACGGCATGATCGAACCCTTCGTGGAGCGTCAGATACGCGGCGAAGGTGCCGAGCGCCTGATCTCTTACGGTGTTTCCAGCTACGGCTACGATGTGCGTTGCGCCGATGAATTCAAGGTGTTCACCAACATCAATTCGGCGACCGTCGATCCGAAAAACTTCGACGAAAAAAGCTTCGTCGATATCAAGAGCGACGTGTGCATCATCCCGCCGAACTCATTTGCCCTCGCGCGCACCGTGGAGTTCTTCCGCATTCCCCGCGACGTGCTGACCATCTGCCTCGGCAAAAGCACCTACGCTCGCTGCGGCATCATCGTCAACGTGACCCCCCTTGAGCCTGAGTGGGAAGGCCACGTGACCCTGGAGTTCTCCAACACCACCACCCTGCCGGCGAAGATCTATGCCAATGAAGGCGTGGCGCAGATGTTGTTCCTGCAGTCCGATGAGGCCTGCGAAGTTTCCTACAAGGACCGTGGTGGCAAGTACCAGGGCCAACGCGGCGTGACCTTGCCGCGCGCTTGATCGAAAGCTCCTACACACCAAGGGAATTTGTCAGCGGGCAGGCACTCTATTGGGTGTACTGCCTCGGTGCGTGCACAACGCGCCGAGCCACGCTTGAGGAGTACCCTATGAAACTCGACCCGCGAATCAGCGCCGAACTTGCCCGGCTCGAACCCAACCAGATTGGCGTTCTGGCCTGGTCCCTGATGGCAGATCCTGCCCATGCGGGCGGCATCCCCGGTCAGCCCGATGAAGACTGGCCGCAACAGCCCACAGAGCCCGGTGAACCGACATTGCCGGACGAGCCACCGCCCGCTCCCGTCGCCTGATACCTAACCCACTGGCCAGACGGCTTGATCGCCGATCACGAATACTCGGCGGTCGTCGTCCTGGTGCACCGCATACCCTCCGGTAAACGCCCCGAATGCGGGTAACAGACTGACCCGTGTTCCGATTTGGAAGCAGGGCAGGCGCAGGCGCTGTCGGCCCTTGCCGCGCAAGTGATACACCGGATGCACGTGCCCGGCCAGTACATGATGGCTGGCATGGGCCAGCGGTTCATGTTGCAGGGCAAAAGGACCCATCAGCAGCGGCTCTGCCACCACGTCGATGTTCAACTCCGCAGGCGGGTCGCCGGCGCGCTTGTCGTGATTGCCGCGGATCAGCGTCAGGCGCAGGCCGGAATGACGTTCGCGCCACTCACGCAAGGCACTCAGCGTTCCATGGCCGAGAGAGCCTGGGCCATGCAGGAAGTCGCCGAGGAAAATGACGTGCTCGCACGCGAACGTCGACAACAATCGGTCCAGCCGTTGCAGATTCGCCTCGGTGGTGCCTTGCGGCACCGGTTGGCCCAGGCTTCGATAGGTCGAGGCTTTGCCAAAATGTGCGTCGGCGATCAACAGGCAATGATGGGCGGGCCAATACACGGCTTTATCCGCCAGCAGCCATAGTTCCTCGCCTTCCACCCGCACGGTGTGATGCATCAGCGTTTCCCGTTATCCGCGACCTTTTCCAGATCCTTGACCATCCGCGCAATGCGTTCCGAGAGTTTTTCCGAACTCATGCTTTCGCGCATCCGCTCCACCAGCAGTGGAAACGCCAATGGCGTAGGGCGTTCGATTTCATGCAAGTCCAGTTGCAGCGCCGACAGGTGGCGCAAGCTCGCTTCCAGACGGTGAATATCCAACTCATCGCGCAGGACTTCTTCCCCGGCCTGGGTCAGCAACAGGTTGTGCGGGTCGTACTGTTTGAACACTTCGAAGAACAACCCGCTGGACGCCTGCACCTGGCGCGTACTCTTGGGTGCGCCGGGATATCCGGCGAACACCAGCCCGGCAATGCGCGCAATTTCCCGAAAGCGGCGCAGGGCCAGTTCCCCTGCGTTGAGGCTGGACACCACATCGGCCAACAAGTTCGCCGGGCTCAGCAGCGCCTCGTTCAATAAAGCGGACCAGTCCAGGGCTGTCGCGCTCAACAATTCCAGCCCGTAGTCATTCACCGCAATCGAGAAGGTCACCGGCTGTTGCTGGCTGACCCGCCACGCCAACAGGCTTGCCAGTCCAAGGTGCACCTGGCGTCCGGCGAAGGGGTAGAGGAACAAGTGCCAGCCTTCCCGGGATTTCAAGGTTTCGGCCAGCACGCGATCGCGGGTCGGCAGGCCGGACCAGCGTAACTGAGTCTGCAGCAAAGGTTTCACCGCCTGCATTTCCGGGCCGTCGTACTGCCCGTGCGCCGCCGCATCCAGACGTTCGACCACTGCTTGGGCCAGCTCGTTGGAAAGCGGCATGCGCCCGCCATTCCAGCGCGGCACGGCGGCTTTGCGGGCGGTGCTGCGGCGTACATAGGCGGTCATGTTTTCCACGCGCACCAGTTCCAGCAGGCGCCCGGCGAACAAAAAACCATCGCCGGGCCTAAGGCGTGCAATAAAGCCCTCTTCGACACTGCCCAGGTTTTTGCCGCCGCCGCCCTTGCTCCAGAATTTCAACTGGAGGCTGGCGTCACTGACAATCGTGCCCACGCTCATGCGATGACGACGTGCCAGCCGGGCATCCGGAACGCGCCAGACTCCCTGTTCGTCGGGCTCTGCGCGGCGATAGTCCGGATAGGCCGTCAGCGACAGCCCGCCATGGCGCACAAAACCCAGCGCCCAGGCCCAGTCCTCATCGGTGAGGTCTTTATAGGCCCAGGCGCTGCGTACTTCCGACAGCAACGCGTCAGGCGTGAACCCGCCGCCCAGGGCCATGCTGACCAAATGTTGTACGAGCACATCCAGCGGCTTGTGGGGTGATTCCCGCTCTTCGATGCGACGTTGTGCAATCGCGTCCTGGGCCGCAGCGGCTTCTACCAACTCCAGGCTGTGGGTCGGCACCAGCGTCACCCGGGACGGACGTCCCGGCGCATGCCCGGAGCGTCCGGCGCGCTGCATCAGCCGCGCCACGCCCTTGGCCGAGCCAATCTGCAAGACGCGCTCCACGGGCAGAAAGTCCACCCCCAGGTCCAGGCTCGAGGTGCACACCACGGCTTTCAATTGCCCCTCCTTCAAGGCCCGTTCAACCCAGTCGCGGGTTTCCCGTGACAGCGAGCCATGGTGCAAGGCAATCAACCCGGCCCAATCCGGGCGGGCTTCCAGCAGCGCCTGGTACCAGATTTCCGACTGCGCCCGGGTATTGGTGAACACCAGGCAACTGCGACTCGCCGCCACTTCGACGATCACCTGGGGCAGCATCTTCAAACCAATATGCCCGGCCCAGGGGAAACGCTCGGCGACAGCCGGCAGCAAGGTGTCGACTTCCAGGCGCTTGGCCGTTTGCCCTTGCACGTTGATCCCGCCGCCTTGTGGGACTAACACCTCGAGGGCATGGGACTGATTGCCCAGCGTCGCGGAAATCCCCCACACCATCAGTTCCGGGTACCAGCGCCGCAAGCGTGCCAGCGCCAGTTGCAGCTGCACGCCGCGCTTGTTGCCAATCAGTTCATGCCATTCATCGACCACCACCATGCGCACCTGCGCCAGGCTCACTTGGCTGTCGGCACGCGCGAGCATCAGGGTCAGGCTTTCCGGGGTAGTGACCAGGACGGTGGGTTGGCGCCGGGTCTGGCGGGCGCGTTCGCTGCTGCTGGTGTCGCCGGTGCGCAGGCCGACACTCCACGGAATCTGCAAGGCCGCCAGCGGTGCCTCCAGAGCGCGGGCCGTGTCGGCGGCGAGGGCACGCATGGGTGTTATCCACAGCACCGTCAGGGGTTCGGCGGGCGGCTGGCGTTTGCCGGTCGCTGGAGGGCGGGTGATTGCGAAACGATTGAGGGCGGCAAACCACAGGGCGTAGGTCTTGCCCGCGCCGGTGCTGGCGTGCAGCAACCCCGAGTGGCCTGCCTTGACCGCCGCCCATACCTCCTTTTGAAAGGTGAAGGGTTTCCAGCCGTTGTCGGCAAACCATGTGTTGGCGAAGTTGCGCGATGTTGCCATGCCGCTGTCGGTACTCTGGAGGGCCTATTCCACAGACCTTCCAGGCACGGCAAAGGTTTAAACGGTTATTGCGACCCGACGCTGCAATAGCGCAGTTCGGAGGTGTTGGCTTGCCCCACTGTCCGGCAATTGATGGACGCCGGCAGATTCAGCGGCTTGTCGGTCGAGCGTCTGACCAGATAAAAAGCTTCGGACACCGGCAAATGTTGCGGCTGTTTGAGATGGCGCGCCCAGCCGCTGCTGTAGAACTCCGCCGAATAGGAGCGTGAGCCTGCGTAGATCAGGTCGCCCGGTGCTGCCGCTTGTTGTGTCTTCCACAACGTCACGATGTCTTTCTGATTCTGTGGGCGTTCCGACACTTTGTCGCCGAGGATCATCGCGTACCCTGCCACCGGCAGTGTCAGTGCGATGGCGGCGATGACCACTGCGCGTACCCTCTGGCTGATGGCATCGGCCAGCAGGATTGACCAGGCCGGTAACGCCGGCAGTACATAGGTCCACAGAATGTTGGTGGACAGGGTGAAGAAGAGCGGTGTCGATATCGCCCACGCCAGCAGGAAGATGCAGTATTCGCGCTGGGCATACAGTGAGGCACGCCACTTCACCAGTAATGGCAAGAAAAATGTCCAGGGTAAAAAACCACCCAGGAGATGTACCCAGATCATCGCCAACGGCTCGGCGTGGGCGCTGCCGTAGCGATCACCCTGCCAGCTGCTGATGAAATAACGGCTGAAATGTTCGCCGACAATAAAGTATTCCAGGAATCCCGGAGTCTTGCGCTCCGCCAGCCAATACCAGGGCAGGGCGACGATAAGCATCAACGCCAGGCCGGGCACCCAGGGCAGTGACAGCAACCTTCGCCAGTGACCGGTGATCGCCAGCCAGAGCGCGGCAGGCAGTGTAATCAGTACCAGCGCCAATGGCCCTTTTGCCAGCAGGCCCAGGCCCAGCCCGAAAAAACCGGCCAGGGCCCAGCCACGCTCGGCGTGCGCCAGGCCGCGCCACAGGCCCAGGTGCGCGAGCAAAAGAGCGAATGCCAACGCGCCGTCGGTCAACACGGCGCCGCTTGAGAGAAAACCCAGCGAGCACGTCGAATAGATGATCGCAGCCGTCAACCCGACCCGCAGGCCCCGCTCCCGACAAGCGAAGTTCACGATCAGCGCGCAACTGGCGACATGCAGCAGCCAGGTGGGAAAGCGGCTGGCGAACTCGTTGATGCCGAGCACCTTCATGCTCAGGGCCTGTGTCCAGAACGACAATGGCGGTTTGCCCCAGAACGGCACGCCGTGGTCGAACATGGGCGTGATCCAGTCGTTGGATACCACCATCTTGCGGGCAATTTCCGCATAACGGGCTTCCGATGTATCCATGATCGGATACAGCCCCAGTGTCCCCAGGCGCACGAGCAGCACCGTCAACAGGATTCCCCAGAGCAAGCGTATGGACACGGATGGGTTCATGACGATCACCTTCATGCCTGGGTTCACGGTTGTTTGGGCTTATGCAAAGCGTTGGGCCGCGGGCTCACCACCGTCAGCACCCGGCCGACATATTCGCCAATCACGGCGGTGCCCAGGCACAGCAGCAGAATCGATTGCACCAGCAGGTGTTCGTGGGTCAACTCGCCGAACGCTGCGGTCAAGGCGACCCACAGTGTGCCGAGCAGAAAGCTTGCGGTGCTCAGATAGCTGTACAGGCGTAACGGGCGGGTGGAGAACGCGAGAATCGAGTTGGCACACAGGTCGAGCAAGGACACGGAGGTCCACTTGGTCCCGCCCGCCTGGCGCGGTTTGCGGTCGTAGTTGACTTCGATGCTGGGAAAGCCGAGCCAGCTGACCAGCAGTTTGAGTACCCCGGCGTTGTCATCCATGGCCTGGATGGCCGTCAGGGCATTGGGCCCGATCAGCCTGAAATCGCTGACTTGCTGAGGTACCTCGAAGTCGTCGATAAGTTGGTCCATCGTCGCGTAGTAAAGCTGTGCGGCCGCGCGTTTTACCCAGGAGTCGCAGTGCCGCGAACGGCGTTGCATGTTGACGATTTCGTAACCGCGGTGCCATTCCTGCACCATCTGCGGGATCAGTTCCGGCGGGTCCTGAAGGTCGCAGTCGAGGATGATCACGGCACCGCCCGCGATGCTGTTGAGGCCCGCCCGCATGGCCGCTTCCTTGCCGAAGTTGCGGCTCAGGTGCAGGCTCCTTACCCGTGAATTCTGGGAAAAATGATCGATGAGTGCAGCGGTCCGGTCCTGACTTCCATCATTGACATACAGCACTTCAGTGGGTGTGTCTAATCGCTCGATCACGGCCATCAGGCGCGAATGAAATTCCAGAATGACGCATTGTTCATTAAAGCAGGGGACAAGTATCGTCAGTTTGATATCGGGCGTGGCATCACGGCTGAGGTGTGCGTTTGATGTCATGTTTGAATACCCATAAGTGATTGAACATGAAGCCTTGAGTGGTCACGGTTGCCAGGGCGACCAGTTGTGCAAGTTGGGCCGGTGCGCCCAACCTGGCAAGTAGCGCGACAATAAGAGTGTTGGTTAGAACCTGGCTGGCGGCCGTTATGAAAAAACGTCGATCATTACAGGCTCGTTGGGCGAACACCCAATACCTTGATAGTCCGTAGGCCACTAAGGCGCCTGTGATCGCCGCGCAAAACGTTGACAGTGCCGGGCCGTAATCAGGCAATAAATTCACGAACACCATGAAGTGAACACACGTGGCGATAAAGCCCGCGCTCAAGTAACGAATTAATAGTTGAAGTATCTTTTGCATCGCCAGAATGTATAGGATGAAATGTGAATCAAATGTCACGCTGAAAAGAGTTATTTATCTTGTTGGTGTTTTTTGTTTTTGTTGAAGGATTTGTCTTAATTGTTTGTGTGAATCGGGAGTTTGTTTTATGGAAATACTATTGGTGGAGGACGATAGTGAGTTGGCCGGGTCGTTGGGGGACTATCTCGGCGAGTTGGGATATGAAGTGGACTTCGCCCATGACGGACGAAGTTGCCTTGAACGTGTCCGCCAGCAGGCATACGACCTTATTGTGATGGACGTCGCCATGCCCCGGATGAGCGGTTTTGACACCTGCCGCCAATTGCGCCGCGAGCAGAATGAAACCCCGATCATCTTTCTGACCGCGCGGGACGCCCTGACCGACAAGGCCGAGGGTTATGAGGCCGGGGGCGACGATTACCTGGTGAAGCCCTTCGAACCTCAGGAATTGATATGGCGCATCCGCGCATTGATGCGCCGGGGCGTGCCCCGCAGGGGAAGCAGCCCAAGGCAAGTCGGCGATCTCGTGATCGACCCGGCCACGCAGTCGTTGTGCCACAACGGCGTCGCCACGGTGTTGCCAGCGCTTCAGTTCAACCTGTTGAACCTGTTGGCCGATGTCGCCCCCGAACCGCTCAGCCGACGCAAGCTCGAGACCGCGCTATGGCCCGACGGTGATCCACCGGACAGCGATGCCTTGCGCACGCACGTTTACCGGCTCCGGCAAAACCTGGGCAAACCTTACGGTAACGACTTGATCAAGACCGTTCACGGCAAAGGGTATCGCCTTGCTATTCCCCACTGATTCCTTCTTCGCACGCATCCTTTACGCCTTGTTGCCGTTCATGGCGTTGATCACCGGGTTCTACAGCCTGCTGATCTGGCTTGCGGTCGCTGTCACCGAGGATTACATCGTGGCCAGCTACCTGAACCTGGAAGCCGAAGCGTTCCAGGACAAATACGCGCAATTGGGGGGCGCCACAGCCATGCCCAATGCGATCTACCTGAAAGGTTACTGGTCGACGGACATCGCACTGCCCGACGCCGCCCGGAATCTGCCCGAGGGGCATCATGAAATCGCTGATGGGGATGTGCATGTGCTGGTGAGTGCCGTGGAGGGCGAATCGGCGTTGCTGGTACTGGTGCTGAATGAGTCCAGGCTCAGCCAGACCGAAGGTTATCGTGCACAGGTCTTCGGGCTGCTGTGCGCGGTTGCCGGGCTGATCCTGATCCTCGGTGCCATCCTGGCGGTGACCATTGCCCGGGCGATTGCCCGGCCGGTCAGCCAGTTGGCGGCGGAAGTGGCGGGCAGCGTGCCCGGGCCGCCGGGCTTCAGTGGTTTCCACCGCCAGGACGAAATCGGCACCCTGAGCCGCACGCTCTCATCGCTGGTCGCCCAACAGCATCGCACGCTGCTGCGCGAGCAGGCGTTTACCCGACACGTCAGCCATGAGCTACGCACGCCTTTGAGCATCTTGAACAACTGTGTAGCGATCCTGCGTTTACCCGGCTGCAACACAGAAAAGTCCATGCGCAGCCTGCAACGCATGGAGGGGGCGCTGGCCGGGATGAAAATGACGATCGAATTGTTTTTGTCCCTGGCCCGTGAGCCCCGGCAGTTGCCCCATGAGCCCGTCGACCTGGTCGCTGTGGTCACCGAGCAAATCGAAAAACATCAACTGCTTTACCCGTTGGCGGCCGGCACACGGTTGTTTGTCGGCGCTTCGACGATTACCGTGCGCACCCATGAGGCCATTGCCCGCAGCGTGGTGCAGAACCTGCTCGGCAACGCGGTTCAGCATGGGGCCGGCAAAATCCGCGTGATCCTCACCGGGCAGCGTCTGGTGATCCTCAATAACCGGGTAGAGCACGTCACTTCACCCGGTTTCGGCTTCGGTCTGGAGATCGTTTCCCGCGCCTGTACCCATGCCGGTTGGCGTCTGGAAACCCGGCGTACGCCTCACACGTTCCGGGCTCACATCACCTTCACTTGAGGTTGCCGCTCAAGAACTGCTGCAAGCGTTCGCTCTTCGGATTGCCCAGCACATCCTCCGGCGCGCCTTGTTCTTCCACCAGGCCCTTGTGCAGGAACAACACCTGGCTGGACACCTTGCGCGCGAAGCTCATTTCGTGGGTGACCATGATCATGGTGCGGCCTTCCTCGGCCAGCCCCTGGATCACTTTCAGCACTTCGCCCACCAGTTCCGGGTCGAGGGCCGAGGTGGGCTCGTCGAACAGCATCACCTCCGGCTCCATGGCCAGCGCGCGGGCGATGGCGACCCGCTGTTGCTGCCCGCCAGACAGAAACGCCGGGTATTGATCGGCCACCCGTGCGGGCAACCCCACTTTGTCGAGGTAGCGACGGGCACGCTCTTCGGCGTCTTTCTTGCTGCAGCCCAGCACCCGGCGCGGGGCCATGGTGATGTTTTCCAGCACGCTCATGTGGCTCCACAGGTTGAAATGCTGGAACACCATCGCCAGGCGCGTGCGCAGGCGTTGCAGTTCGGCGTCGTCGGCCACGCGCATGCCGTGGCGGTCATTGACCATGCGGATCGGCTGGCCATCCAGGGTCATGGCGCCGTCGTTGGGAGTTTCCAGAAAGTTGATGCAGCGCAGGAAAGTGCTCTTGCCCGAGCCGCTGGCGCCGATCAGGCTGATCACGTCACCGGTCTTGGCTTTGAGCGAGACGCCTTTGAGCACTTCATTGTCGCCATAGCTTTTATGCAGGCCTTCAACGGTCAATTTGTACATGGGGCTTGCATCCTCAAGGCGAAAGTAGATAGCCGCTACGGTAGGCTTCGGTGCCGGCGATATGGCCGATGACCATCCCGGCAGTGGCCATGCGTCGCAGCGAGCGGGCGTAAAGCAGGCCGGCCTTGCGGCAGTGCACGGGCGTTACGCGGTCTGTAATGGGGTCGATGATTTCGGCGACCAATTGCCCGGCCTCCAGGTATTCCCCCGGCAGGGCGCTGAACACCAGCAGGCCGCCGACCGGCGTGGCCACCGGCTCCACGCCTGCCAGCGGGGTGGCCGGGTATGGCAGGTCGGGCAGGGGCGCCGCATCGCCGGCGATCGCCCCGAAGTGAATCAGGTAATCGATGATCGCCTGGCAATCGAGGCTGGCCAGGCCATGGTTGACGTCGCCCTGGCCACGCAATTCGACGGTCACCGAAAAGCTGCCCATGGGAATCGGGAAGCGCTCGCCGAAGCGCTGTTGCAACTGCCACCACACCAGGGTGAAACACTCATCGAAGGATTGCCCGCCCGAATCGGTGGCCAACAGGCTGGCTTCCGCGCCGATATAGCGCGCCAACGGCTCCACCTGCGGCCAGGCTTCGGGCGTGGTGTACAAATGAGCCACCGCTTCGAAGTCGCAATGCAGGTCCAGCACCATGTCGGCGTCGCAGGCCAGGCGTTGCAGGGCCAGGCGCTGGGAGTGCAACTGGGTGTCGGCACTCTGCGCGGCCAGGGCGTTGGAGAGTGCGGCGCGGATCAACTCGACGTTGCGCTGCGGATCATCCCCCAGCAGGTTCTCGACCTGGTTGCCGACTTCGTCGCTAAGGTCCACGAACCAGCGATTGAAGTTCTGGCCGCTTTCCAGCTCGTAGCGGCCCAGGGGGATATCCATCAACACCTGCTCCAGACCCACCGGGTTGGCGACGGGCACCAGCACGATCTCGCTGCGCAAGCGGCCGGCAGCCGCCAGTTGTGCCAGGCGTGCCTTCAGGTGCCAGGCCACCAGCATGCCGGGCAATTCATCGGCATGCAGCGACGACTGGATGTAGACCTTGCCCGAGGCCTGTTCCGGCCCGAAGTGGAAACTGTGAATCTGCCGTGCCGTTCCTGGCACTGGCGCGATCAGATCATGTACCTGATGACGCATCACGACTCCTTAGTGGCTCGGCCCGAGAAAGGCCAGCCAGCGGCGCTCCGCCAGACGAAACAGACCGACCAGGGCAAAGGTCACGCTCAGGTAGATCAGGGCAGCGATGCCGAATGATTGAAAGGTCATGTAGGTGGCCGAGTTGGCGTCCCGGGCAACCTTGAGAATGTCCGGCACGGTCGCGGTAAAGGCCACGGTGGTCGAGTGCAGCATCAGGATCACTTCGTTGCTGTAGTAGGGCAACGAGCGGCGCAATGCCGAGGGCATGATCACGTAGGCATACAGCTTCCAGCCGGTCAGGCCATAGGCCTTGGCCGCCTCGACCTCGCCGTGGGCCATGCTGCGAATCGCCCCGGCGAAGATCTCGGTGGTGTAGGCACAGGTGTTGAGGGCGAACGCGAGAATGGTGCAGTTCATGGCATCGCGAAAGAATGCATCCAACACCGGTTGCGCGCGGACCGCCGCGATGCTGTAGATCCCGGTGTAGCAGATCAGCAATTGGATATAGAGCGGTGTGCCGCGGAACAGGTAGGTGTAGAACTGCACCGGCCAGCGCACCAGAGGGTTGCGTGACACGCGGGCGATGGACAGCGGGATCGACACCAAAAAGCCGATGAAGATCGAGGCGCTGAGCAGCCACATCGTCATCGCCAGCCCGGTGATGTGCTGGCCGTCGCTGTACAGGAACGGTCGCCAGTATTGCTGCAGAAGTTCGATCATCGCACGGCCTCCCGGGACCCGGCGGAGTAGCGACGTTCAAGCCGGCGCAAGACAAAGTTGGACGCGCTGGTGATCAACAGGTAGATCAACGCGGCGAGCACCAGGAAGTAAAACAGTTGGTAAGTGCTCTTGCCGGCATCCTGGGCGGCCTTGACCAGGTCGGCCAGGCCGATGATCGAGACCAGTGCGGTGGCCTTGAGCATCACCATCCAGTTGTTGCCGATGCCCGGCAGGGCAAAGCGCATCATCTGCGGGAAGGTCACATAGCGGAACCGCTGCCCGCGCTTGAGGCCGTAGGCGGTCGCCGCCTCCAGTTGGCCACGGGGCACGGCGAGGATCGCGCCGCGGAAGGTCTCGGTGAAATAGGCACCGTAGATGAAGCCCAGGGTGATGACCCCGGCGCTGAATGGGTCGATTTCGATGTAGTCCCATTCCATGAAGTCGGTCAAACCGGTCAGCCAGATTTGCAGGCTGTAGAAAATCAGCAACATCAGCACCAGGTCGGGCACGCCGCGAATCAGGGTGGTGTAGAGCTGGGCGGGGATGCGCAACAGGCGCAGGCTGGACAATTTGGCGCTGGCACCGAGCAGGCCCAGCAGAACGCTGACGGCCAGGGATGCGACCGACAGCTTGACGGTCATCCAGGTACCCTGCAGCAACAGCGGACCGAACCCCTTCAAACTGAAGGCACCCAGCCCCAGGGTTTGTAAAAGATCTTCAAACATGAATTCAGGACCTATGGCGATAAAAAAGCGCCCACCCGGGCAGGTGGGCGCCAGGGTGTCATTTACCGCTGTACAGGTTCAGATCGCCAAAGTGTTTTTTCTGGATAGTGGCGTAGGTGCCATCATCGTGTAACGCTTTGATACCTTTATCGAGCAACGCCTTGAGGTCTTTGTTACCTTTTTTGATACCGACCGCAGTTTTGGACGGCAGCAATGGGTCGTCGATAGCCTTGCTGACTTCATAGTCGGCACCGGCTGGCGACTTCAGGAAACCCAGCTCGGCTTGCAGCATGTCCTGCACGGACGCGTCCAGACGACCGGAGGTCAGGTCGGCGTACACCTGATCCTGGTTGGCGTAGGCCTTGGTGGTCACACCGGCCTTGTCCAGTACGGCCTTGGCGTAGGCTTCCTGGATGGTGCCCTGCTCGTAACCCACCGACTTGCCCTTGAGGGATTCAGGCGTGGAGTAGTTCGCGCCTTTTTTGAACACCAGGGAGGTCGGGCCGGAGAACAGTTCGCTGGAGAAATCGATCGCCTTTTCACGGGCTTCGGTCACGGTCATCGAGGAAATCACGCCGTCGAACTTGTTGGCGTTGAGGCCCGGAATCATGCCGTCGAAATCACTTTCGACCCACTTGCACTTGACCTTCAGCTCGGCGCAGATCGCATTGCCCAGGTCGATATCGAAGCCCACCAGGCTGCCATCGGCGGCCTTGGATTCGAACGGCGCGTAGGAAGGATCGACACCAAAACGCAATTCCTTGTATTCCTTGGCCGTGGCAACGCCTGCGGCCATGCACAGAGCCAGTGCAGAAAGGGTCAGCAATGCTTTTTTCATTATGTAATCCCTGGAAACCAAGATAAGCGCTTGTGGCGCGTTTAAGACTGTTACTGAACGGTGTCAGACGGGTCACTAGTAGCAATTTCTGCACCATAGTTCCGAATGAGTGTTTTAAAAGGTGGGAAGAGGGCGGTTTGAGTGTAGAGGACGCCCGAAAATGGGCACTGAAAAATCAGTGCACTATTTTGGGGTTGGCGAGGATCAAAATGTGGATAAGTGTCAAGTCAGGAGGTCCTGTAGCGTTCCAAGGTTGTCGGCTTCCTCCACCGTCTTATCCTGTCGCCAGCGCAGCATCCGCGGGAACCGCACCGCGATCCCGCTTTTGTGCCGCTTGGACAGGGCAATTCCCTCGAACCCCAGCTCAAACACCATGCTCGGCGTCACACTGCTCACCGGGCCGAATTTTTCCACTGTGGTCTTGCGCACGATGGCGTCGACCTTGCGCATCTCTTCATCGGTCAGCCCTGAATACGCCTTGGCGAAGGGCACCAGCGTGCGTTCCGTGCCGGACGGGCCATCCCACACGGCAAAGGTGTAGTCGCTGTAGAGACTGGCGCGACGACCATGGCCGCGCTGGGCGTAGATCAACACGGCGTCGACGCTGAAGGGATCGACTTTCCATTTCCACCACAGGCCCATGTCCTTGGTGCGGCCCACGCCGTAGAGGCCTTGGCGGTGCTTGAGCATCATGCCTTCCACGCCGAGGCTGCGAGAGGCTTCGCGCTGTTGCGCCAAAGCCTGCCAGGTGTCGCCCGTCAGTAGCGGCGACGGGATCAGCACCGGCTGGTTGCACTGCGCAATGACTTGCTCAAGTTGAAGGCGACGCTGCGCCTGGGGCCGGTTGCGCCAATCGTCACCCCGATATTCCAGCAGGTCATAGGCCAGGACGGCGACCGGCGCGTCGTCGAGTACCTTTCTGCTCAACGTCTTGCGACCGATCCGCTGTTGCAGCAGGGCGAATGGCTGCACCGCGTCTTTCCACACGACGATTTCGCCATCGATCACCGTACCGTCGGGCAGGCCATTGACCAGGCTGTGCAGCTCGGGAAAACGCTCGGTCACCAGCTCTTCCCCCCGGGACCAGACCCACAGGTGACCGTCGCGCTTGACCAACTGCGCGCGGATACCGTCCCACTTCCATTCCACCTGCCAGTCGGTGGGGTCGCCAAGCAAGGCGTCGAATTGCTCCACAGGCTGTGACAGGCCGTGCGCCAGAAAAAACGGATAGGGCTGACCGCCCCGTTGCGCGTGCTCGTCAGACGATTCGGGCGCGATCAGCCGCTGGTAGCCCTCGGCGGTCGGCCGGTTGGACAGATCGGTGTAGCCCACCAGGCGCTGCGCCACCCGTTTGCTGTCGAGGTTGGCCAGGGCGGCGAGCGCACGGGTCACCAGCAGTTTGGACACGCCGACGCGAAAGCTGCCGGTGATCAGCTTGATGCACACCATCAGGCTGGGTTGATCCAGCTGTGCCCAGAGCGCCGGCAGTCGTTCTGCCAGATCCAGGGGCGACAGGCCGCGCAGTGGCAGGAGTTTTTCCTCCAGCCACAGCGCCAGCCCATCCTGCGAGGTGTAGGTGGATTCCGGCAGCAGCAGGGAAATCGTCTCGGCCAGGTCACCGACCGATTGGTAGCTTTCTTCGAACAGCCACGGTTCGATGCCGGACGCTTCGGTGGCCATGTCCCTGAGCAAACGGGTGGGTACCAATTGCCGGGGGCGACCGCCGGACAAAAAGTACACCGCCCACGCGGCGTCCTCCGGCGGTGCTTGCACAAAGTAGGCTTGCAACGCTGCCAGTTTGGCGTTGCTGGAAGTGGTGGCGTCGAGGTTGGCGTACAGCTCGGCAAAGGCCTTCATGGTATGGCCTCTTCTTCGTCATCGCCGTATTCGGTGGTGAAGCCCTGGGCATCCAGGCCTTTTTCCCGCAGGTGGCGTACCAGCACGCCGACGGAGCCATGGGTGACCATCACCCGTTCGGCGCCGGTCTGTTCGATGGCCCACAGCAGGCCAGGCCAGTCGGCGTGGTCCGACAGCACAAACCCTCGATCGACCCCGCGCCGACGCCGGGTACCGCGCAAGCGCATCCAGCCGCTGGCGAAGGCGTCGCTGTAGTCGCCAAAGCGACGTATCCAACTGCCGCCGCCGGCGGAGGGCGGCGCGATGATCAGGGCCTGACGCAACAAGGGATCGGTTTTCTTGAAGTCACCGGCGTAGAGGGTTTCGGGGATATAGATCCCGGCTTCACGGTATACCCGGTTCAGTGGTTCCACTGCGCCATGGCTGAGGATCGGGCCGATACCGGCGTCGATGCCATGCAAAATGCGCTGGGCCTTGCCGAAGGAATAACAGAACAACACGCTGGCTTTACCGGCCGCGATGTTCGCCTGCCACCAGTCATTGATCCCGGCAAAAATCTGCGCCTGGGGTTGCCAGCGGTAGATCGGCAACCCAAAGGTGGATTCGGTGATGAAGGTGTGGCAGCGCACTGGTTCGAAGGGCGCGCAGGTGCCATCGGGCTCGACCTTGTAATCCCCCGAGGCGACCCAGACTTCGCCTTGGTATTCCAGGCGCACTTGGGCTGAGCCCAGCACGTGTCCGGCGGGGTGGAAACTCAGGGTGACGCCGTGGTGCAGCAGTCGCTCGCCGTAGGCCAGGGTTTGCAGGTTGATGTCTTGGCCCAGTCGCGAACGCAAGATGCCTTCGCCGGGCGCCGCCGCCAGGTAGTGGTGGTTGCCGGTGCGGGCGTGATCGCCGTGGGCGTGGGTGATGACGGAGCGCTCCACCGGGCGCCATGGGTCGATATAGAAATCTCCGGCGGGGCAGTAGAGCCCTTCGGGGCGGGCGATGACAAGGTCCATGGGCGTGCCGGGGCGATGGGCTTATCAGGTATGAGGGGAGTGAGACTTGAGAAGTTCTATCTAAATGCAGGCAGTACAAATGTGGGAGCGGGCTTGCTCGCGAATGCGGTTTGTCAGCCACAGATATTTCAGCTGAAC
>NZ_JBSVVZ010000101.1:0-16553 GCF_054071875.1 Pseudomonas sp. SDO524_S393
GCGGTGTTGAATTCACAGACGCTATCGCAGGCAAGCCAGCTCCCACACTGAACTGTGTTCAGGCTGCAAATGCAGGACGAATCTCTACCTCTTCAGCCTCCGGCACCGGTCCAAACAACGCCTTTTGCACCGCCTGCTGCGCCTGATAGGCCAGCGCCGCACGTTCCTGCCCGGCACAGGCAATCGGCTTGAGCACGTGGATTTCCACGTCACCCTGATCATTGGCAAACAGACGCATCAAGTGCGACAGCAGATCATCGTCGCCGATGAACGGTGCCAGTCGGTCCACTTGCCCGTCGCGCAGGTAGCGGATCGCCACTGGTTGCAATGACACCTGGGCTTCGATCGCACTGGCCAGCAAGCGTCCATGGAAGGTGCGCAGGCTGCGTCCGTCGGTGGTGGTGCCTTCCGGGAACATCAGCAGCGGGTGCTGTTGCTCCAGATGGCGGGTCATCTGCTTGCGGATCAACTGGCTGTCGCCCGCGCCCCGGCGAATGAACAGGCTACCGGCCTTGGCGGCCAACCAGCCAGCCACCGGCCAGGTGCGCACTTCGGCCTTGGACAGGAACGACATCGGCGTGACCATGCCCAGCAGTGGAATGTCGGTCCAGGACACGTGATTGCTCACCCACAGCATCGGCGTTTGCGGCAATTCACCGTGCACCGTCACGCGAAAGGGCAGGGCATTGGTCAGCCGTGCCATGAAAAAGCGCGACCAGCGCTGGCGCCGCACCATCGAATTGGCGATGCCCAAACGCTCGAACACCCCAAACACGCTGGCCATGCTCAAGCCCAGCGCCACCACCAGCAACACCCGGGCAATGCGCCCGTACACCCGCAGACGGCTCATTACATTGCCGCCTTGAAGTGACGGGCGTAGCGCGGGCACAACTCGTCGCGCTTGAGCAGGATGAACACGTCGGCCACCTGGAAATCTTCATCCCAGCACGGCTCGCCGCAGATCTTGGCGCCCAGGCGCATGTAGGCCTTGAGCAGCGGTGGCATCTCGGCGATCACGTTGGACGGCAGGTCCAGCGCAGGCAGTGGTTTCTTCGGTTCGGCACGCAGGTGTTCGTTGCACAGGTAGCGTTCGCGCAGGCGCTGCATGATCGCGTGGGCCTGGATGCCGCCGTCGTGCATCGGGATGCTCGCGCAACCCATCAGGTAGCTGTAGCCGCCCTGGTTGAGCACTTCGGCCAACTCGCCCCACAGCACGGCGATGGTGCCGCCGTTGCGATAGGCCGGGTCGACGCAGGTGCGGCCGATTTCCAGGATCGGACCTTGCAGGTGCAGCAAGCCATGCAGGCTGAATTCTTCTTCGCTGTAGAACCGGCCCAGGGTGCTGGCAGCCTGGTGGTCCAGCAGGCGGGTGGTGGCCACCAGTCGACCGCTGTTCAAGTCCCGCACGCCGATGTGGCTGCAGTGAACATCATAGTCATCCATGTCCAGGCCTTGTTCCGCGCCTTTCAGCTTGGCGTTGAACTCGCCGCTGAACACGTTGAATCGCAGGGCCTGGGCTTCCTGCAAGGCCTTGGCGCCAACCAGGCGTTCGGCTTGCAGACGGCGTTCATTGCCGGTGTCGCTGATGCGGGCGATCTGAGTCATGGCGAGTCTCCGAGTGCCGGCCACTTTCGGCCGGTCGACTTTGTTGTCCAAAGTCAGGCTATGTAGCCTCGGTGTCATCTCCATGAAGTTCTGGTGACGCTTGGATGACAGGCCCCGGTTCATCGAGTTGTCGCAGAACTGTCATCTGCCTCGGCTAGGCTCGCGGGCTTGAATGCCCCCTCGAGTTTGCTTTCATGGTCAGAGGCCTGTTGTGCGTTGCCTTGTTCCTGGTCACCGTTACCGCCCACTCCGAAACCTGGCCTGACAAGGACTGGGCCAAAGGCACCCCGCTGGCCGGTCCCGCCGTCGATGCGCTGAACAGTTATGCCTTCCCCCCGCGTGACGATGTCACCCGCAAGGGCATCCGCACCGACGCGCTGTTGGTGATCCGCGATGGCGTGATCATCTATGAGCGCTACGCCGAGCCCACCACCGCCAGCACCCCGCACCTGACGTGGTCCATCAGCAAAAGCCTGATGGCCACCGTGTTGGGCGTGGCCTACGGCGAAAACCGCTTCAAGCTGACCGACCCCGCCGCGCGCTTTTATCCGCCGATGAAACAGCATCCCAAAGTCACCCTGGCCGACCTGCTGCACTGGGCGTCGGGCCTGGACTGGCAGGAAGACTATGAATATGCACCGTTGAAATCCTCGGTGGTGGCGATGCTCTACACCCGTGGGCATGCCGACATGGCCGACTTTGCCGCCGACACCGAGGCGGCTCATGCGCCGGGCCAGGTCTTTCGGTATTCCAGTGGCGACAGCAACATTCTGTCTGCTGCGCTCAAAGGCATGCTCGGCCACAAGGCTTACATGAGCTACCCGTGGGATGCACTGTTCAAGCCGTTGGGCATTCGCAACGCCACCTGGGAAACCGATGCCGATGAGACGTTTGTCGCGTCGTCCTACGCCTACCTCACCGCCCGCGACCTGGCGCGCGTGGGGTTATTGATGGCGCGGGACGGGCGTTGGGGTGAGCAACAGTTGTTGCCCAAAGCCTGGGTCGATTTCAATCGGCAGCCCTTCGAACGCTACAAGGCGGGCCAGGACGAAGCAGTGCCGGGCGGCCAGTGGTGGCTCAATCGTGAAGTGCAGGGCGCTCCCCGGCCCTGGCCCGATGCGCCTGCCGACACCTTGGCCGCACTGGGTCACTGGGGGCAGGCGCTGTTCGTGATGCCCGGCGAACACCTGGTCATCGTGCGCTACGGCGATGATCGGGATGGCAGCTACCGCCACAATGAACTCCTCAAGCGCGTGCTCGCGGCGGTGCAACCATGATCCGTCGTCGGCCGTTCACCAGCCTGTTCCTGCTGTTGTTGCTCGCCTTGCTGGGTTGGATCTGGCACGAACGCGTCAACCTGCAAGCCTTCCCCGACATCATCGCGGCCTACACCGCCAAGGAGTACTGCTCCTGCCGTTACGTCGAGAACAACCCCGCCGAGTACTGCCAGGGTTATGTAAAGCAGTACGTGCCCACCAGTGCGTTCAGCGACAACCCCAAACGCAGTGAAGTGACCGCCAGCGGGCTGGGACGCACACACACCGCGCGCTGGCTGGGCGACCGCCAGGGTTGCCGCCTGACCCCCTGACCCGCGCGGGGCTGCGAAGCAGCCCCCACATTGAATTTGCGCCGCCCGTGAGATTGCGCTTAAGGTTCGTGCAGGTTTTTTCCGCATGAGTCTTTATGGTCAATGTCAAACCCCTGGCCTTCGCCCTGTTGGCCGCCGCTTCCGTGCCTGCCCAGGCCGATTGGTACCTGGACAACGAGTCCTCGCGGCTGTCGTTCGTCACCACCAAAAACACCGAGATCGCCGAAGTGCAGCGCTTCCTGGTGTTGCACGGCAAGGTCGACCGCCAGGGCGCGGCGCAGTTGGAGGTCGAGCTGGAGTCGATCAACAGCGGCGTCCCGATGCGCGATGAGCGAATGCGTAACGAGCTGTTCGAGATCAAGACCTTTCCCGATGCGCTGATCAACGCGCAGATCAACCTGCAGCCGATCAACGATTTGGCCCCCGGCGCACAATTGGAATTGCGCCTGCCGTTGTCCGTGACCCTGCACGGCAAGACCCAGACCTACAGCGCCGAGCTGCTGGCCACGCGCCTGGACGACCGTCGTTTCCAGGTGGTGACCCTGGAGCCGCTGGTGGTGCATGCGGAGGATTTCGACCTGGCGCCGGGCGTGGCAGCCTTGCGCAAGGCGGCGGGACTCAAGTCGATCAGTCTGTCGGTGCCGGTGGGTGCGGTGCTGATCTTCACGGCGCGCTGACATGAGCGGCGCGGTGTTCCCCTGGCGCAGCGCCAACCGTTTCGAGTTGCTGGTCGACGGACCGAATTTCTTTCCGCAGATGCTGGTGGGCATTGCCCGCGCCGAGCGGCAGGTGGAACTGGAGTTGTACCTGGTGGAAGCCGGTGCCTGCGCCGAAGCCATGGTGCAGGCACTGGTGCAGGCCGCCGATCGAGGCGTGCGGGTGCGCTGCCTGTTCGATGATTACGGCAGCCTGGCGTTTACCCTGGGATTACGCAAACGCCTGGCCGACGCCGGCGTGGAGCTGCGTTTATACAATCGCCTCAGTTGGCGACGCTGGATGCGCAACCTGTACCGCGACCACCGCAAGCTGTTGCTGATCGATCAGGAGACGGCCTTCGTCGGGGGGACCGGCGTTACCGACGAGTTCTGGACGCCCGGCAATGACAGCGCCGACTGGCATGAAGTCATGGTGCAGATCAGCGGTCCGCTGGTGCAGGACTGGCAGGCGCTGTTCGATCGCCAGTGGCATGCCAACAATGCGCGTCGGGCGTGGAAGCCCGCCACCCATTTCGGCTTGCCGCGCTTGCCCAAGGTGCCGGCGACCGGGCCGGGCCTGGGCCGCGTGGCGTATGCCGACGCCCGTCAGCACCGCGATATCCTGCAGTCATTGATTCGCGCCCTGAACAGCAGCCACCAGCGTATCTGGCTGGCGACGCCGTATTTCCTGCCGACCTGGAGCGTGCGCCGCGCGTTGCGCCGGGCTGCCGGGCGTGGCGTGGACGTGCGTTTGCTGCTGACCGGGCCCCGCACCGACCACCCCTCGGTGCGTTACGCCGGGCATCGCTACTACCCGCGCCTGCTGCGCGCCGGGGTACAGATCTTCGAGTATCAGCCGTGTTTCCTGCACCTGAAGATGGTGCTGGTGGACGATTGGGTCAGCATTGGCTCATGCAACTTCGATCACTGGAATTTGCGCTTCAACCTGGAAGCCAATCTGGAGGCGCTGGACCCGGCGTTGACCCAGGCGGTGGTCGGCAGTTTCGAACGGGATTTTGCCCAGAGCCAGGCGGTAAGCCTGGAAGCGTGGAAGGCGCGACCCTTGTGGCGGCGCGTGAAGCAGCGGGTGTGGGGGTGGATTGATCGGTTGGTGGTCAATCTGTTGGATAGGCGTGGATAGCACCAACGCCCCAAAAACAAATGTGTGAGCTGGCTTTTGTGGGAGCCGGGCTTGCCCGCGATGGCATCACCCCGGTCATTCAGTCATACCGAGGTGATGCCATCGCAGGCAAGCCAGCTCCCACAAAAGCTGGGTTTACAGCCTTGGATCAGAGCAATTCAAAACTCTGCTGCTGCACATCCTGCGAGTCCAGCCCGATCTGCACGTTGAACTGGCCCGGTTCCGCCGCGTACTTGAGCTGGCTGTTGTAGAACTTCAGGTCGTCCTCGGTGATGGTGAAGTGCAGCGTGCGTTCCTCGCCGGCCTTGAGCAGGAGCTTCTGGAAGTTCTTCAGCTCCTTGATCGGGCGAATCATGGAGCCGGCCACATCCTGGATGTATAGCTGCACTACGGTTTCGCCATCGACCTTGCCGGTGTTTTTCACCGTGACACTGGCGTCGAGCTTGCCGGTCTTGTTCAGGGTCGTGGACGACAGGGCCATCTCCGACAGGCTGAACGTGGTGTAGCTCAAACCATAACCGAACGGAAACAGCGGCCCGGTGGTGTCATCGAAGTACTGCGAGGTGTAGTTGCCCGGCTTGCCCGGAGTGAACGGGCGGCCAATGGTCAGGTGGTTGTAGTAGGTCGGAATCTGCCCCACGGAGCGCGGGAAGGTGATCGGCAGTTTGCCCGACGGGTTGTAGTCACCGAACAGCACGTCGGCGATGGCGTTGCCGCCCTCGGTACCGGCGAACCAGGTTTCCAGGATGGCGTCGGCTTGCTGGTTTTCTTCGAGGATCGACAGCGGACGACCATTCATCAACACCAGCACCAGCGGTTTTCCGGTGGCCTTCAGGGCCTTGATCAGGTCGCGCTGGCTTTGCGGGATGTTCAGGTCGGTGCGGCTGGAGGACTCGTGGGACATGCCACGGGACTCGCCCACGGCGGCCACGACCACGTCGGCATCCTTGGCGGCCTTGACGGCCTCGTCGATCATCACCTGGGCAGGGCGCGCGTCATCCACCACTTCCGGTGCATCGAAGTTGAGGAAGTTCAGGTAATCGACCACTGCCTTGTCGTTGGTGATGTTGGCGCCACGGGCATAGATGATCTTGCCTTTTTCGCCGATCACCGCGTTCAGACCGTCCAGCAGCGTCACTGATTGTTCCGGTTTGCCGGCGGCGGCCCAACTGCCCATCATGTCGATCGGCGCCTTGGCCAGCGGGCCGACCAGGGCGATGGTCGCGGATTTTTTCAGCGGCAGGGTGTTGTTCCGGTTTTTCAGCAGGACCAGGCTGCGGCGCGCCACATCGCGGGCTTCGCTGCGGTGCAGGCGGCTTTCGGCGTAGGTGTCGGCCGGGTCATCCTCGGCCTTGCCGATACGCAGGTACGGGTCCTTGAACAGGCCCATGTCGTACTTGGCGCCGAGCACTTCGCGCACGGCGTTGTCAATATCGCTCTGTTCGATTTCACCGGACTTGAGCAGGCCGGGCAGTTCCTTGCCGTACAGCGAGTCGTTCATGCTCATGTCGATGCCGGCCTTGATCGCCAGCTTGGCGGCTTCACGCCCGTCCTTGGCCACGCCGTGCTTGAGCAGCTCGACGATGGCGCCGTGGTCGCTCACGGCCAGGCCCTTGAAGCCCCAGTCCTTGCGCAGCAGGTCGTTCATCAGCCAGGTGTTGGCGGTGGCGGGCACACCGTTGATCGAGTTCAGCGCCACCATCACGCCGCCGGAACCGGCCTTGATCGCCGCGTGGTAGGGCGGCAGGTAGTCCTGGTACATCTTGACCGGGCTCATGTCGACCACGTTGTAGTCACGGCCGCCTTCCACCGCGCCATACAGGGCGAAGTGCTTGACGCTGGCCATGATGCTGTCGGCATTGGCGGGGCTCACGCCCTGAAACGCCTTGACCATCACTTCGGCAATGCGCGAGACCAGGTAGGTGTCTTCGCCGAAACCTTCGGAAGTACGGCCCCAGCGCGGGTCGCGGGAGATATCGACCATCGGCGCAAAGGTGATGTCCAGGCTGTCGGCGGCGGCTTCCTGGGCGGCGATGCGTCCGGAGCGGCCGATGGCGTCCATGTCCCAGCTGGAGGCCAGCGCCAGGCTGATCGGGAAAATCGTGCGGTGGCCGTGGATCACGTCGTAGGCGAAGAACATCGGGATCTTCAAGCGGCTGCGCATGGCCGCGTCCTGCATCGGACGGTTTTCCGGACGGGTGATGGAATTGAACGTGCCGCCGATGCGTCCGGCGGCGATTTCCTTGCGGATCAGCTCGCGGGGCATCTCGGGGCCGATGCTGATCAGGCGTAACTGGCCTATCTTTTCATCGAGGGTCATCTGCTTGAGCAGGTCGTTGACGAACGTTTCCTTGTCCTTGAGCGCAACGGGCTGGGTCTCGGCCCAGACGGGGTAGCAGGCCAATGTGGCCACAAGGCCGAACAAACACAGCTTCTTCATGAATATCCTTTCGGGGCGTACTGCGCAGCGACAATGCAAACGCTGCTCGGCCAAAGTGTTTGGAACATATATTGTTGTTCGAGTGTTTTGTCAGACGAATGCAGCACACATCTGAACTCTGGTTCGCGCTGGGCATCTTTTAGCTGATTGGTTCGCAGCATGCCAGTAGTGGTGGCGGATTATGCCCCAGGCTCGGGATTTACAGGGTCATCAAATTTCACAGGAAGGTCGCGGAGACACATATGACAGTCATTCAAGGATACCGCTGGAGCCTCAAGGCTGCGGCCATGCTGTTGATCGGTACGCTGCTGAGCGGTTGCGGCATCAACAACATCCCCACCCTCGACGAACAGGCCAAGGCGGCCTGGGGCCAGGTGCAGAACCAGTATCAGCGGCGTGCCGACCTGATCCCCAACCTGGTGGAAACCGTGAAGGGCTACGCCGCCCACGAACAGGAAACCCTTACCGCGGTGATCGCGGCGCGGGCCAAGGCCACGTCGATCCAGGTGGACGCCAGCACCCTCGACAATCCCGAGAAACTCAAGCAGTTCCAGCAGGCCCAGGATGGTTTGACCGGCGCGCTCAGCCGTTTGATGGTGGTGTCCGAGCGCTACCCGGACCTCAAGGCCAACCAGAACTTCCTGGCCTTGCAGTCGCAGCTTGAAGGCACGGAAAACCGTATCACGGTGGCTCGCCGCGACTTTATCCAGGCCGTGCAGGCGTACAACACCGAAATCCGTACCTTCCCGGGCCGCCTGTGGCACAGCGTGATGTACAGCGACTTGCCGATTCGCGCCACGTTTGAAGCCACCAGCGCCGATGCCGATAAAGCCCCGCAAGTGAAGTTCAACTAAGGCGGCCTCGAGATGGCAATGGGGTTATTACGGCTGAGCCTGACGCTGTGGTTGCTGGCATGTACGGGCCTGGCCCAGGCGGCGCTGACGTTTCCGGCGCTGACCGGACGGGTGGTGGACGACGCCCGGATGATCGACGCGCCCACACGCCAGCAACTGACCCAGCAATTGCAGGCGCTGGAGCAGAGCAGCGGCGAGCAGATCGTGGTGGTCACCGTGCCCGACCTGCAAGGGCTGCCCATCGAGGATTTCGGCTATCAATTGGGGCGTCACTGGGGCATCGGGCAGAAGGGCAAGGACAATGGCGCGCTGCTGATCGTCGCTCGGGATGAGCGCAAGTTGCGCATCGAGGTCGGCTACGGTCTGGAGGGCGTGCTGACCGATGCGCAGGCCTGGGTGATCATCAACCAGGTGATCGCGCCACGCTTCAAGGCTGGCAACTACAGCCAGGGCATCAGCGATGGCGTGGCGGCGATGGTGCGGGTGGTGGGTGGTGAGCCTCTGGCGGTACCGGCCCATGTGGCGGATACGAGCTTCGCCAAGGATAATCCCGGGTTTTCCATCGGCCTGTTTATCCTGCTGATCGGTGTCTTGTGGCTGTGCCATCGCATGGGCCTGCCGGTGGGCGCTATCCTGCTGTCGATCCTCAGCAGCAGCGGCCGTGGCGGTGGGGGAGGCGGTGGTGGTGGCGGCTTTCGGGGCGGCGGGGGCGGTTTCGGGGGTGGCGGGGCGTCGGGCGGTTGGTAATCACAATAATGAGAGAGCAACGACAAGCATGGGCTTACTGACTGAACACGAGCAGCGCCAGGTCGCTGAAGCGATTGCCCGGGTGGAGAAAACCACTGATGCGGAACTGGTGACCGTCCTGGCCGCTCGCGCCGATGACTACGCCTACATTCCGTTGCTGTGGGCCAGTTTGATCGCGTTGGTGGTGCCCGGTGTCGTGCATTACCTGTCCGGTTACCTGACCATGTACACCTTGCTGCTGGCGCAATGGCTGACGTTCATCGTGCTGTGCCTGGTGTTCCGCCTGCCCAAGGTGACCACGCGGTTGATTCCCCGTTCGGTGCGCCATTGGCGGGCTTCCAACCTGGCACGGCGCCAGTTTCTGGAGCAGAACCTGCACCACACCCTGGGCAGCACGGGCGTATTGATCTTTGTCAGCGAGGCCGAGCGGTATGTGGAAATCCTGGTGGACGAGGGCATTTCCCGGCACCTGGCCGACGACAGCTGGGATGTGATCGTCAAGGCGTTTACCCAGCAGGTGAAGCAGGGGCAGACATTGACGGGGTTCATTACATGCATCGAGGCCTGTGGCGAGTTGCTCAAGGTGCATGTGCCGGTGACCCAAACCCGTAATGAACTGCCGAATCGTCTGATCGTACTCGAATAGCCCATTCAACACTGGGCAAATGTGTGAACCCTTGCATGTGGGAGCTGGCTTGCCTGCGATGGCATCACCATCGGTCTGCCTGATGGACCCAGTAGGCTGCATCGCAGGCAAGCCAGCTCCCACAGAATCCCGTTTTCACATTCGGTGTGTGACGGGTACTGACCGTTGATCAAATAACTCCGTGCCCTAAACCCCCATCCCCCCTAAAATGCCCGGCATTTCCTGCCCGAGGCGTTTTTGTTCATGTCTGTCACCGCTCAACCTGCCAGCGATCACCACGCCCAGTTCATCGAACTGCTGAGCGCAAGCCTGGCCGAGAACGCCTTTATCAAGCTGGTGCTGGCCAAGTACGTGGGCGAAGAGGCCGAGTTGCAGCGGCTGATCATCAAGCCGGTGGTGGTCAAGGAGCAGCCCTGCCTGTCCTTTGTCTACCGCTACAAGACGCGTGATATCACCAAGAACTTCCCTCAGGCTGACGGTGTGGCGGCGATTGCCGCATTGTTGCCGACGCAGTTCAAGAACGCCCATCTGTTGTCGCTGACCGACGAAGCCCAGCTGGAATACAGCAAGAAGAACAAAAGCTCGCTGTTCAGGAGCAAAGCGCAGCAATTACGTGAAGCGCCGACGGCAACGCACAACCGCGAGAAGCATCGCTTCCTCGACCTGAGCCGGCCGTTTCTCGCCGACCTGGGGGTGACCGATGCCAAACAGGCGCTGATCCCGTCGATGTCACGCAAATGGAAGCAGATCAACAAGTTCATCGAAGTGTTCAGCCATGCGCTGACCTCGTCGCCGCTGAAGCTGGACCGACCCGTGCGTGTCGCGGACTTCGGCTCGGGCAAGGGCTACCTGACTTTCGCCATCCACGATTATTTGCGCAACACCCTCAAGGCCGAGGGCGAGGTGACCGGCGTGGAGTTGCGCGAGGACATGGTGACCCTGTGCAACGCCGCCGCCGCACGCCTGGAACACCCGGGCCTGGTGTTCAAGTGCGGCGATGTGCGCAGCGTCGCGCCGAGTGAGCTGGAGGTGATGATCGCCCTGCATGCCTGCGACATCGCCACCGACTATGCGATCCACACCGGTATCCGTTCCGGTGCGTCGATCATCATGTGTTCGCCGTGCTGCCACAAACAGATTCGCTTGCAGATCCAGAGCCCGGTGCTGCTCAAACCGATGCTGCAATACGGCCTGCACCTGGGGCAGCAGGCGGAAATGGTCACCGACAGTTTGCGTGCGTTGTTCCTGGAAGCCTGTGGTTATGAGACCAAGGTGTTCGAGTTCATTTCGCTGGAACACACCAACAAGAACAAGATGATCTTGGCCGTGAAGCGCGCCGAGCCGGTGGACAACACTCAGTTGCTGGAGAAAATCCAGGAGCTGAAAGCGTTCTACCACATCTCCGAACATTGCCTGGAAACCCTGCTGCGCGCGGATGGTTTCTTGAGTTGAATACAAGCTCCCACACTAGACTGAGCCAGCCTTGATTATTGGGGCAGGCTGCACCGCTGTCTTGCGCCCGAGCATCACCGTCACGATCACGCCGCAGGCAAACACCCAGGTAATCGGCTCGATATGCTCACCAAAAAACAGCGCCGAAAACGCGATGGTGAAGAAAATTTGCAGCAGCTGGATCTGGCTGACCCGTGCAATCCCGCCCATGGCCAAGCCCGCGTACCAGGCAAAGAACCCCAGGAACTGCGAGAACAGCGACACATAGCCGAACGCCCACCAGGCGCGCATGGAAATGGCCCCCTGATGCTGCGCCGCCAGGTACCACACCGGGCCGATCAGCACCGGCGTCGACAGCACCAGCGCCCAGCAGATCACTTGCCAGCCGCCCATCTCCTTGGCCAGGCGGCCGCCTTCGGCGTACCCCAGGCCCCCCACGGCGATCGCACCCACCATCAGCAAGTCGCCGGCCTGGATGCTGCCGGCCCCGGTGATCAACGCGTAGCTCAACACCAGCGCACTGCCCAGCGCAGCGCAGGCCCAGAAGGCTTTCGACGGGCGCTCGTGGGACAGCCACGCCGCGTACAGCGCCACGCACAGCGGTTGCAGGCCGTTGACCAGCGCGCCGTGGGACGCCGGCAGGGTTTGCATGGCCCAGGCCGACAGCACCGGGAAACCCAGGATCACCCCGGCGATCACCAGGCACAGCCCGCGCACCTGGCGCCAGGTCGGCCAGCGCTCGCGGCGCCACAGCAACAGCGCCGCTGCCGGAACCGCCGCGAACAGCGCGCGGCCCAGGCCGTTGAGCAACGGGTGGATTTCCTGCACCACGATGCGGGTGAAGGGCAGGGTCAGGCTGAAGATGATGACACCCAGCAGGCCGAGGGCCATGCCAGTGTTTTCGCGCGTGCTCATGGGGGCAACCGAAATCAAGAGGGCTTCAAGGGAAGCCCATCTAGCCACAACCCCCGCCGATTGCGGGCCTACAGCTGATCGCAGATTTATCCGTACAGTTTTTCAGAAGAACCGCGTGACGCTGATCTTGGCGTTGCGCCCCTCGCTGTAGGCACGGTCGCCGCTGAGGGCTGGGCGGTAATTGCGATTGAACAGGTTGTCGACGGTGAAGTTGACTTCGGTGCCCTTGAGGCCGGCCTGCTGCGGTTTCCAGCTGGCGAACAGGCCCTGGGTGTCGTAGCTGGCGTTTTCATACTGGTCGTAGAAGCTGTCACCGGCGATGCTGTTGAGACTGCTGGCGTATTTATCGCTGGGCAGGCGGTCGGTCTTGCGCACGAACTGCCCCTGCCAGCCGACTTGCGCGTCCCAGCTCGGGATCTTGGTGCCCAGCACCACCACCCATTTGGCCGGCGGAATGTCACGGGCCCACACGTGGGTGCTGGTGGCCCACGGGTTGGTGTAGGGGTTGTCACGTTTGCCGGTGGCCCAGGAGTAGGACAGCGAGCCGAACAGGTACGTCGAGTCGTAGTAGCCCTCGACCTCGAAGCCCTTGATGGTCATGCCGCCGATGTTGCGGTAGTTGGACTTGGCCGCCATGTCGCCGGCGCAGACCGTGTCGATACTGCCCGAGACCGAGTTCTGTCGCGCGCAACCGATGCCGGTGGCCTTGAAAATCTCATCCTCGATGCGGTTGTGGAACAGGGTGGTACGCAGTTGCAGGTTGTCTTCGCGGGTGAACAGGCCGGAGAAATTGGTGATGTTGCCGGCGGTGATCGCGGTGATGCGTTCCGGGTCCAGATCGACGCTGGTGGCGGTGCGGCTGCCGATGCCTTGCACTTCGTACTGTTCATCGATCACCGGGGCGCGCCAGGTTTTGTTCCAGCTGGCGAACATCGCTACATCGGGGGTGATGTTCCAATAGGCCGCTAGGCGGGGCGACCAGCCGGTGTAGGTGCGGTCGCTGTAGTCATGCCCGAACGATGGGTCGGGGTTGCTGTAGTACGGCGCATCGTTGGCTTCGCCACGGTTGCGCACGTGGTCGTAGCGCAGCGATGGGGTGATGGTCACGTCGCCGAGGGTCACCGCGTCTTGAAGATAGAACGAGTTCGTATCGACTTTGCCATGGGGCATGAAGTACGGCTGGAAGTGCCCGTAGTTGTAGCGGGGCGTGTTGTAGGTGGCGCCGGGCATCCAGCTTTCGGTTTCACGGATGTGCTTGCGCACCTGCACCCCGGTGGTGACCGCGTGTTCCAGCGGCCCGGTGTTGAAGCGGCTGATGTTGCGTGCTTCCAGAATTTTGTCGTCGTACGAGGTGTCCATCTTGCGCCCGCCGGTGGCCAGGGAGAACGAGGCGTTTGCGTCACGCTCGTCGGTCTGGTCGGTATTGGACGCGGAGTAGCTGAGTTTCAGGTCCACCAGCGGGTTGTCGAGGGGCTGGTATTCGTACTTGGCCGAGTAGGTGGTGTCGATGGTCTCGCGGTCTGCCAGGAAGCGTTTGAGGGCGCCTTCGTAACCGTAGCGGTCAATGGCTGATTGCAGCGGCGGCGTGGGGTAGCTTTTGGCCGAGAAGGGCGTCCAGCGCTGGCTTCGCGAGCGCGAGTAAGACAGGCCCATGCTGTGCTCGTCGGTGAAGTGTGCGTTGACCTTGAACAACGCGCCATCCACATTCGTCGCGCTGTTGGGCAGGCGCTTGGGGTTGATCGGGTATTCATTGCGCGGGTCCGGCGGGGTGGCGGCGAGCTTCATGTCGCCACCGTCGCGTTGGGTCAGGTAGGCCAGGCCATCCAGGCGGCCATCATCGGTGCGGCCATAAATGGCCGAGCTGTAGACCTGTTCGTGGTCGTTGCTGGAGTAGCCATATTTGAGCATGGCACCGGCGTTGCGGCCGTCTTCGAGCAGGTCGGGGGCGTCCTTGGTTTCCATGTGCACCGTGCCGCCGAAGCCGCCGTTGCCGGTAAAGGCCGAGTACGGGCCTTTCTCGACCTCGATGCTCTTGATCAGCTCGGGTTCGATGAACACCGTGCCTTGCTGATAGCGCTCGAAGCCGCTTTTGGTCGCACCGTCCACGGTCATGGGTATGTCTTCAGCCTCGCCCATCCCGCGAATGTTGATGGTCTGGCCACCCGGTTTGGGCGAGCCGCCCATGAATACGCCGGGCAGGGTTTGCAGGAGGGCGGGAATGTTGTTGGGCTGGTAGCGGTCGATGTCCGCCTGGTTCATGGTGGAGCGGCCCACGGTGCTGGAGTCGACCTGGGTACCGGTGCCGATCACGCTCAGGGCGTCGAGCTGAACGGTGCCGCTGTTGCTGGTCTTGGCCTCTTCGGGTTTCACCACGTAGGTGCTACCGACCTTGATCAGGGTGAACGTACCGTTTTTGAGCAAGGTACGAATCGCCACTTCCGGGGTGAATTCGCCGCTGAGTGCCGGCGCCTGCACGTTCTTGAACAGCGTCTCGTCGAACAGCAGCTGGATTTTCGCCTGCTGCGCCACCTGGCTCAGGGACGTGGCCAGCGGCTGCGCCGGCAGCTGCAGTTTGAACGACTCGGCGTGGGCGGCGAGGCTGAACGCCATGCACGTGGCGATAAGGGTCGGACGCAAAAACAGGTGCGAAGCGTGGCAAGGCGCGCGAAACATGAAATCCCCCGGTGTGGCCAAATGGCCGAAAAGGTGTGCGTATCAAACGCAGACCGGGAGAAGACGGGGCAGGCAAAAAAATCCACACCTGAGAATGCAAAATATTCTCAAATAAGAATGCCGTGAGGTTATTTGCTTGATTCGATCCTGACGATGCCGTCGGCCGACGCCACGGTTTTCACCGGCAGCAGGGCGGGCAGGGCATTGAGCAGGGCATCGGGGTCGTTCACATCGAGGCTGCCCGAGACCTTCAATTGCGCCACGGCATTGCTCACCTGCAACGGCGCCTGGGGCCGATAGAGACTCAATTCGTCGATCAGGCTGGCCAGTTCGCGATTGCGAAACGACAAGTGGCCACTGCGCCAGTCGGCGACTTCTTCAGCGCTGAGGCTTTGCTGTTGCACAGTGCCCTTGGCGAAGCTGTAGCTGGCGCGTTGGCGAGCGCCGAGCAACAGGGCCGGGCTTTTTGCGTCCGGCTCGAAGGCGACCTGGCCGTGGGCCACGCTGACCACCAGCTGCTGCTGGCTGCGTCGCACATCGAAACCGGTGCCGACGACGCGCACGCTGGCCTCGCCGGCTTGCACGAACAGGGGGCGTTCCTTGTCGGCAGCCACCTCGATGTACATCTGGCCCTTGTCCAGGTGCACGATGCGCTGATGCGCCGTGAAATCCACGCGCAGACGGGTGTTGGCATTCACGTACAAGGTGCTGCCATCGGGCAGGTTCAAGGTGCGCATGCCTTTGGCGTGGGCAGCCACTTGGGTGTGGTAGAGCTCGCGCGGCGCGTCTATCTGCGTGGCCAGCACCGCGCACAACAGGGCGGCGGCCACGGCCAGGGCCGGGCGCCATACCGAGGGCTTGCGCCGGGGCAAGGCCACGGGTTTGTTCAGTTGTTGCAGTTGGGCGAGGTCCGCCCAGAGTTGTTCGAACTCGGCGTACGCACGGGCATGGGCCGGCTCCGCCTGCCAGGCGGCAAAGGCTTTGCGGTCGGCGCGCTCCGGCTCGTTGCGGTTGCGTGCAAACCAGCTGGCGGCCTGGGCATCGATGGAGTCGCTGTCCTCGATGTCCAGGGCGTCGATGTCGCTCAGGCGGTTCATTCTGGCTGCTCCGTGCCGGGTTCGTGTTGAAGGCGTCGCTTGCAGTGCAGCAGGGCAAAGGCGATGTGCTTTTCCACCATGCTGGTCGAAATGCCCATGCGCTCGGCGATCTGCGTCTGGCTCAGGCCTTCGAAGCGGTGCAGCATAAGGGCTTCTCGCCTGCGGGGCGAGAGTTCGGCGAGGACTTCTTTCAACTGTTCCAGGCGTTGCAAGCGCTGCGCGGCGGCCATGGGGTCGTTTTGCTCGTCGGTGACAGGCTCGGTATACAGGTCGGCCTGATCAGAGTGGACGGTCTGCCGTACCTTCTGTTTGCGCCAGTGATCGCGCAACAAGTTGCGCGCCATCTGGAACAGAAACGCCCGTGGCTGCTCGACGTTGGCGCGGTCGCGGTAGTCCAGCCATTGGGTAAAGACATCCTGTGTCATGTCCGCCGCGTCGCTGGCGTTGTCGGTGCGCTTGCGCAGGTAATACAGAATATCTGCATAAAACCCGCGAACGGCATCGACCGACGACGGGTCGGGCTTGGGACGAGACATGGATACCCTTCTTGACGAAGCACGACGTAGAAAAGTCGTGAATGGTATCGAGAACCATTGTCATTTGTCTCTATTTTACGGATGTACACAGCAAAAAATGTGGGAGCGGGCTTGCTCGCGAAAGCGGTGTGTCAGTCGATTTATCCATTGACTGGCGCACTGCA
>NZ_JBSVVZ010000102.1:0-15153 GCF_054071875.1 Pseudomonas sp. SDO524_S393
CTGACCCCCAAAGGCTGGACACAACCTTTGGGGGTCAGTTCAGAGCGTGGGAACGATCAGTGCGCAGCAAAACGCCCGATGCATTCCCATGCACCGGGCGTTTTGTCATAGCGGTCTAATCAATCGTTATTGAAACAACGACTCACTCGACAAGCCATTCTTCTCCAGGATCTCGCGCAGGCGCTTGAGCCCTTCCACCTGGATCTGACGCACCCGCTCACGGGTCAGGCCGATTTCGAGGCCCACGTCCTCCAGGGTACTGCTCTCGTGGCCACGCAGGCCGAAGCGGCGAATCACCACCTCGCGCTGCTTGTCGGTAAGCTCCGACAGCCACTGGTCAATGCTTTGGGAAAGATCATCGTCCTGCAACAGTTCACAAGGATCCGTAGGACGATCATCCGTCAGGGTATCCAGCAGGGTTTTATCCGAGTCCGGACCCAGCGAGACATCAACCGAAGATACACGCTCATTCAGGCCAAGCATGCGCTTGACCTCCCCTACCGGTTTTTCCAGCAGGTTGGCGATCTCTTCAGGCGAAGGTTCATGATCGAGTTTTTGTGTGAGTTCACGCGCCGCCCGCAGGTAGACGTTGAGCTCCTTGACCACATGGATAGGCAACCGGATCGTACGGGTTTGATTCATGATCGCCCGTTCGATGGTCTGGCGAATCCACCAGGTAGCATAGGTTGAGAAGCGGAAACCCCGCTCGGGATCGAACTTCTCCACCGCCCGGATCAGGCCCAGGTTGCCTTCCTCGATCAGATCCAGCAACGACAGCCCACGATTGACATAGCGCCGGGCGATTTTCACCACCAGCCGCAAGTTGCTTTCAATCATGCGCTTGCGCCCAGCCGGATCGCCCTTTTGCGACAAACGCGCAAAATGGACTTCTTCTTCAGGGGTCAGCAGAGGGGAAAAGCCGATTTCATTGAGGTACAGCTGAGTCGCGTCGAGCGCTCGTGTGTAGTCAATGTACTTGTGTTGCTTTAACGCAGTGGAGTTCTTGGATTTGGTGCGAACTGAAGGTACATCAGGTCCCTCATTCGACATCGATTCCGTAGCGATGCCGGTCTCCATCAGGAGAACCTCATCGTCGATGTCAAACTCCGGCGCTTCTTTACTGAGAGCCATTGTTATAGTCCTTTGGTGAGTTCGACCTCAAGCTCAAGCGACGCCTTTATCCTTGGCAACGCTGGAGCCTGTTCCTTCTACGTGATGGAACAGGCTGGCAATCTATCAACGACGGGGCAGGAATTGCAGCGGATCTACAGGCTTCCCTTGGCGGCGAATCTCAAAGTGCAGTTTCACCCGGTCTGTACCCGTTGACCCCATTTCGGCAATTGTCTGTCCGACTTTGACCTGCTGCCCCTCCCGAACCAACAGCCTACGGTTGTGGCCGTAAGCACTGACGTAGGTATCGCTGTGTTTGATGATGACCAGCTCGCCGTAGCCCCGCAAACCACTCCCGGCGTACACCACTGTCCCATCAGACGCAGCTAAAACAGGCTGTCCCAAATCTCCGGCGATATCAATGCCTTTATTCAAACTACCGTTTGAAGAGAATTTTCCAATCAGAACACCGTTCGAAGGCCACCCCCAGCCGGTCGGCGCAGGCCCCGGAGGCGGCAGCGGCGCGGGTGCCGGCTTGCTCGCAACGCTAGGCGCGGCGGTGCCTGCAGGTCGAGTGATGATGGTGGTTTTGCTCGACGAGGACGGCGAAGATCCAGTGTTTGTCACAACTGTCGTAGGGGTTGAACCGGTGCGCCCATCGAAGCGAATCGTCTGACCGATCTGTATCGTGTAAGGCACAGGAATATTGTTACGAGCTGCGAGTGCCTTGTAATCCCAACCATAACGGAAGGCAATCGAGAACAAGGTATCGCCCTTGCGCACCACATATTGCCCGGTGGTGACGGTGGGTTTCTGCGGTACGGCACTGGCCGGACTATTGCGGTCGACGACCCGTGCGCCGCTGGATGGCGAGCTGGAGCACGCTGCCAATAAGGAACTCAAGACAAGGCCAAGCACCAGTCGCTGAAAGCTAGTTTTACTCATACGCTGCGCAAGACCTGTGAGACTCACCCGCCGCTCCCTTTGTGGTGGCTGAACATGAACGCCTGTATCAGGCCTGAAATATGACGCAAGTATAACTGGGCATTGGAGTTTTACCGGCACATGACTGAAACGATTCGTGCATCGCGTTCAACACCGCCGTCCGTCATGTTGACTTCACGGACCCCGCCGTAAGACACATCCCCGCCGGCGGAATTCACTGCCGGCAAAAAATGATCAGGCCAGCGGCCCGTTGAGCAGCGGCACGAAACGCACGGCCCCCAGGACATGCCGTGAAAAACCTTCTTCCTCACGAATAATGAGCATCAATTGTTGCACTTCGCCGGAGCCCACCGGGATCACCAGACGCCCTCCCGGGGCCAGTTGGTCCAGCAACGCTTGCGGCACATCGGTGGCCACGGCAGTCACGATGATGCCGTTGTAAGGCGCCAACGCCGGCCAACCCTCCCAGCCATCGCCCCAACGGAACACCACGTTGCGCAGGTTCAGCTCCACCAGGCGTTCCTTGGCGCGGTCCTGCAGGACCTTGATGCGCTCCACCGAGAAGACCCGTTCCACCAGCTGCGACAGCACGGCGGTCTGGTAGCCGGAACCGGTACCGATCTCCAGCACCTTGTCCAGCGGACCCGCCGCCAGCAGCAGCTCGCTCATGCGCGCAACCATATAAGGCTGAGAAATGGTCTGGTTATGGCCGATGGGCAATGCGGTGTCTTCGTAGGCACGGTGCGCCAGGGCTTCATCGACAAACAAGTGCCGTGGCGTACGCCGGATCACTTCCAGCACCTGGGCGTTGGACAAACCCTCTTCGTACAAACGCTGGATCAAACGCTCGCGGGTGCGCTGGGAGGTCATCCCGATGCCACGCCGCAACAGGTCGTCTTGTTCACGAGCCATCAGCGCAGCCCCTCCAGCCAGCCATCGAGGCCACTGAAGGCATCACTGAAAGTACGATCGAGCTGCAACGGGGTAATCGACACATAACCTTGCATCACCGCGTGAAAGTCGGTGCCCGGCCCGCCATCTTCGGCGTCACCCGCTGCGGCGATCCAGTAGCCTTCCTTGCCGCGCGGATCGACCACCTTCAACGGCGCCGCCGCACGGGCGCGATGGCCCAGGCGCGTCAGCTGAATGCCACGAATGTGGTCGAGGGGCAAATTGGGAATATTGACGTTCAGTACCGTACGTGGCGGCAGGCTCAGCGACCCATGGGCCTCCACCAGCTTGCGCGCGAAGTACGCCGCAGTGGGCAGGTTGTCCAGCTGGCGCGAAGCGAGCGAGAACGCGAACGAAGTACGCCCGAGGAATCGCCCTTCGAGGGCCGCCGCCACGGTGCCGGAATACAGCACGTCGTCGCCCAGGTTGGCGCCGAGGTTGATGCCCGACACCACCAGGTCCGGTTCCTGCTCCAACAGGCTGTTGATCGCCAGGTGTACGCAGTCGGTGGGGGTGCCGTTAACGCTGATATAGCCGTTGGCCAGAACCTGCGGGTGCAACGGACGGTCGAGCGTCAGCGAACTGCTGGCGCCGCTCTTGTCCTGGTCCGGGGCAACCACCACGCACTCGGCGTAATCCGCCAGCGCAGCATGGAGCGCGGCAAGGCCGGGTGCAGTGGCACCGTCATCGTTTGATATCAGAATACGCATGGGTTGTCCGTCTGCCCCACCGGGACCAGATCAACAAGTTCGCGCACCAAGGCGGTGGCGAAGCATCCGGCCGGCAGGACGAATTCCAATTGCAGAATGTCCAGCGACGGATAATGCCACGTCAACCCGCCAATGGGCAGTCGCAGAATGCGACGTTCCTGGCTCATGCCGGCTTTCGCCAGCCAATCGCGCAGGTCGGCTTCACTGGCGGCAACCGCCTGCTCCAGTTCGAACGCTGCGCCGCCGGCCGGCGAGTCGCCCTCGCCCCACTGCGGTCCGGTGGGGTGCAGGTCGAGAATCGCCAGGCGCGGGTCGCTGCATTCAGCCTCCCCCGCCGGAAAGAAACTGCGACTATCGGTAAAGGCCAGCAGGTCGCCGACCTGGGCGCGCTGCCAGGAACCATCGGCCACCCGTGCCGCCAGCACTCTGTTGAACAGGAAACTGCGCGCGGAAGACAGCAGCCGCGAACGCACATTACGCTGCTCCGGCAAGGCCTTGCGTGCCGCCCAGTCGCGAGCGTCGACCACATTGCCGCCGTTATGGCCAAAGCGCTGCGCACCGAAATAATTGGGGATGCCGTGCTGTGCAATCAGGTGCAATCGCGCGTCGAGGGCGGCGCTGTCACCGGTCAACTGCGTCAGACGCAAGGTGAAGCCGTTGGCCGAATGCGCACCGCGTTGCAGCTTGCGCTTGTGACGCACGATTTTCAGGATCTTGAGCGTGTCGTTTTCTGCACTGCTCATGTCCGGGTCAGCCTTGCCCGGCAATTGCACGCTGAACCATTGGCGAGTCAACGCCTGGCGATCCTTGAGCCCGGCATAGCTGACCGTGCGCAACGGCACGCCCGCCGCCTTGGCGATACGTCGCGCAGCCTCTTCGGTATTGAGCCCGCGCTTCTCCACCCACAACCAGAGGTGCTCACCGTCGCCGGTCAGCGGGATGTCCAGCACTTCGTCGACCTGGAAATCTTCAGCGGTCGCCTTCAGCACCGCGCTGCCCAATGCCTCGCCATAGGCCCTCGGGCCCAACAATTCCAGGTCGTTCATGCGCGCAGCAACAAGGCGACGGAATGCACCGCGATGCCTTCTTCACGACCGGTAAACCCGAGCTTTTCGGTGGTGGTGGCCTTCACGTTGACCTGGTCCAGTTCAATTTGCAGATCGGCGGCAATCAGCGCGCGCATCGATTCGATATGGGGCGCCATTTTGGGTGCCTGGGCCACGATGGTGTTGTCGACATTACCGACTTTCCAGCCCTTGGCATGGACCAGGCCAACCACGTGGCGCAGCAACACCCGACTGTCCGCGCCCTTGAAGGTCGGGTCGGTATCGGGAAAGTGCTTGCCGATATCGCCCAGCGCCGCTGCGCCGAGCAAAGCATCGCTCAAGGCGTGCAGCACGACATCGCCGTCGGAATGAGCCAGCAATCCATGGTGATGTGCAATGCGCACGCCACCCAGGGTGATGAAATCGCCTTCGGCGAAACGGTGCACATCGTAGCCGTGGCCAATACGCATAAAAAAACGCCCCGATTTAATTCAGGGCGTGATTCTACCTACTTTTGCCTCACATTAACCGAGCAAAGCACGTGCGTGATGACGCAAATGATCGTCGATGAAGCTGGCGATAAAGAAGTAGCTGTGGTCGTAACCCGGTTGCAGGCGCAGTTCCAACGGATGACTGGCCGCTTTCGCCGCCTGGCTCAAGGCCTCGGGCTTGAGCTGCACCGCGAGGAAATCGTCGCGATCGCCCTGCTCCACCAACAGCGGCAGTTTTTCCGAAGCCTCGCTGATCAACACGCAGGCGTCCCATTCGCGCCACTTCGAACGCTCTTCACCCAGGTAGCGGGAGAAGGCTTTCTGGCCCCAGGGGCAATCCATCGGGTTGTTGATCGGCGAAAACGCTGACACCGACTGGTAACGTCCAGGATTGCGCAACGCACACACCAGGGCGCCGTGACCGCCCATGGAGTGGCCGCTGATACCGCGTTTATCCGATGCCGGGAAATGTGCTTCAACCAGTGCAGGCAATTCCTGCACCACGTAGTCATGCATCCGATAGTGCTTGGCCCAGGGCTCCTGGGTGGCATTCAGATAAAAGCCGGCGCCCAGACCGAAATCCCAGGCGTTGTCCGGGTCGCCCGGTACGCCCGGCCCACGGGGACTGGTATCCGGCGCCACGATGATCAACCCCAGCTCGGCAGCCAGGCGTTGGGCGCCGGCCTTCTGCATGAAATTCTCGTCGGTGCAGGTCAGGCCGGACAGCCAGTACAGCACCGGCAACTTGCCGCCCTGCTCCGCTTGCGGCGGCAGGTAGACGGCGAAGGTCATGTCGCAACCGAGTACATCGGAATGATGTTTGTAGCGTTTATGCCAGCCGCCGAAGCTCTTCTGGCACGACAGGTTTTCCAGACTCATGGCCGACCTCAGAAGTGGATGACGGTACGAATGCTCTTGCCTTCATGCATCAGGTCAAACGCCTTGTTGATGTCTTCCAGGCCCATGGTGTGGGTGATGAAGGTATCCAGCGGGATCTCGCCGGTCTGGGCCATTTCCACGTAGCTTGGCAACTCGCTGCGGCCGCGCACACCACCGAAGGCCGAACCACGCCAGACGCGCCCGGTGACCAGCTGGAAGGGACGCGTGGCGATTTCCTGGCCGGCGCCGGCCACGCCGATGATCACCGATTCACCCCAGCCTTTGTGGCAGCACTCGAGGGCCGCACGCATCAGTTGCACGTTGCCGATGCACTCGAAGGAGAAGTCCACGCCGCCGTCGGTAAGGTCGACGATCACGTCCTGAATCGGGCGGTCGTAGTCTTTCGGGTTGATGCAATCGGTAGCGCCCAGTTGCTTGGCGATTTCGAACTTGGCCGGGTTGATGTCGATGGCAATGATGCGACTGGCCTTGGCCTTCACTGCACCAATTACCGCCGACAAACCGATACCGCCCAGGCCGAAGATGGCTACGGTGTCACCTGGCTTGACCTTGGCGGTGTTGATCACCGCACCGATGCCGGTGGTGACGCCACAACCCAGCAGGCAGACTTTTTCCAGTGGTGCTTCCTTGGGAATCCTGGCCACGGAAATTTCCGGCAGCACGGTGTACTCGGAAAAGGTCGAGGTGCCCATGTAGTGGAAAATCGGCTGGCCTTTGTAGGAGAAACGCGTGGTGCCATCCGGCATCAGGCCCTTGCCCTGGGTGGAGCGAATGGCCTGGCACAGGTTGGTCTTGCCCGACAGGCAGAATTTGCACTTGCCGCATTCCGGGGTGTACAGCGGGATCACGTGGTCGCCCACGGCCACCGACGTCACGCCCTCGCCGATCGCTTCAACCACCGCGCCGCCTTCATGGCCCAGGATCGAGGGGAAGATACCCTCCGGGTCCGCGCCCGACAGAGTGTAGGCATCGGTATGACATACGCCGGATGCAACCACTCGCAGCAACACTTCGCCTGCCTTGGGCAGGGCAACATCCACTTCAACGATCTCAAGGGGCTTCTTGGCTTCGAAGGCTACGGCAGCGCGAGACTTGATCATCCGGGTTTCTCCATGGGTTGAAAACTGAGGCCGCGAGTGTAAAACATGGCTGCTTGATGAATAATCCGGGCAAAAGCAAAACTTTATTGCTGCACAGGGATAATCATCATGTTGGAAAACCGCTGGGAAGGCATCGATGAGTTTGTTGCCGTCGCCGAGTGTAGCCAGTTCACGGCGGCGGCTGAACGGTTGGGGGTATCGTCTTCCCATATCAGCCGGCAGGTAGCGCGTCTCGAGGAGCGCTTGCAGACGCGATTGCTGTACCGCAGCACGCGCAAGGTGACGCTCACTGAAGCCGGTCAGACGTTTCTGCAACATTGCCAACGCTTGCAGGACGGACGCGAAGAAGCCCTGCGCGCTGTCGGCGACCTCACCAGCGAGCCCAAGGGCATGCTGCGCATGACCTGCGCTGTGGCCTACGGCGAGCGTTTTATCGTGCCGCTGGTGACGCGGTTCATGGGGCTCTACCCGCAATTGCGGGTGGATATCGAGCTGACCAACCGCCAACTGGACCTGGTGCACGAAGGCCTCGACCTGGCGATTCGCCTGGGTCGGTTGCAAGACTCGCGCATGGTCGCCAGCCGTTTGGCCCCACGTCGCATGTATCTGTGCGCGTCGCCTTCCTACCTGGAACGGTATGGTCGCCCCCATAGTTTGTCGGAATTGAGCCGGCACAACTGCCTGATCGGCAGTTCGGATATCTGGCAACTGGCCCAGGACGGGCGGGAATTTTCCCAGCGGGTGCAGGGCAACTGGCGTTGCAACAGCGGGCAAGCGGTGCTGGATGCGGCGCTTCAAGGGGTGGGGTTGTGCCAGTTGCCGGACTATTACGTGCTGGAACATCTGCACAGTGGTGCGCTGGTGTCGTTGCTGGAGGCGCATCAGCCGCCGAATACGGCGGTGTGGGCGCTGTATCCGCAGCAGCGGCACTTGTCGCCGAAGGTCAGGAAGTTGGTGGACTTTTTGAAGGTGGGGTTGGCGGAAAGGCCGGAGTACAGCAGTTGATGATGGGGTGTTGGGACTGGCCTCTTCGCGAGCAAGCCCGCTCCCACATGTGACCGAGTTCATACTGGAGAAATGCGATCAAATGTGGGAGCGGGCTTGCTCGCGAAGGCGTCGACGCGGTCTAACTGACTATCCGCGGTTAGCCCACCGCAACCGCAGCCACTCCAGATCTTCCGGCCGGGTCACTTTGATATTGTCCGAGCGCCCTTCGATCAGGCGCGGCGCCTGGCCTGACCATTCCATGGCCGAGGCTTCATCGGTGATCACCGCATCGGCCACCAGGCTGTCGGCCAACGCACGGTGCAACGCACCCAGGCGGAACATCTGCGGCGTGTAGGCTTGCCAGATCAGGCTGCGGTCAACGGTTTCCACCACCCGACCGTGCTTGTCGACACGCTTGAGGGTGTCGCGGGCTGGCACCGCCAGCAAGCCGCCGACCGGATCGTCTGCCAGCTCCGTGAGCAATTTATCGAGGTCATCGCGACTCAGGTTCGGTCTCGCCGCATCGTGCACCAGCACCCAGTCATCATCGCTGGCGCCCAGGGCATTCAGATGCAACAGGGCATTGAGCACCGAACCCGAGCGCTCCGAACCACCGTCCGCACGCTGGATACGCGGGTCCGCAGCGCAGGCCAGGGTTGGCCAATAGGGATCATCGCAAGCGAGGCTGACCACCAGGCCCTTGAGCGAAGGATGGTCGAGAAAACAGCCGAGGCTGTGTTCGAGAATAGTGCGTCCGCCCAGTTGCAGGTACTGCTTGGGACGGTCCGCGGCCATACGGGCACCGACGCCCGCGGCAGGAATCACGGCCCAGAAGGCCGGTAAAGGGTGACTCATTGGGCCAACTGGTAGAGGGTTTCACCCTCCTTGACCATACCCAGTTCATGACGAGCCCGTTCTTCAACGGTCTCCGTACCTTTTTTCAGCTCAAGCACTTCGGCATCGAGGACCCGGTTGCGCTCCAGCAGACGTTCGTTCTCGGCGTGCTGGTCGGCAATTTGCTGAGTCAGCTCTTTCACTTGCGCAAAGCTGCCATTACCCACCCATAGGCGGTACTGCAGGCCAGCCAGCAACAAGAGCAAGACGAGGAACAACCAATTGGGACTGCGCATCGAATATCGGGTATCCAGTGAAAAAAGACAGCCATGCCACACTTTTGAAGCAACTGATAGCACGAAGCCTGGAAGAACCAGGCTTGTGCTTGATAGCCATCAGATTAGCGTCGAAATCCACACTGTCGTGATTTTTCCGACGCAATCCGCTGCCTTTTTACCATTTACAAATCAGCCGCGAAACTCGCCGCGACCGTTGTACTTGGCTTTGCCAGCCAGTTGCTCTTCGATACGCAGCAATTGGTTGTACTTGGACACGCGGTCGGAACGGCACAGGGAACCGGTCTTGATCTGGCCTGCCGAAGTGCCCACGGCCAGGTCGGCGATGGTCGAGTCTTCGGTTTCGCCGGAGCGGTGCGAGATCACGGCAGTGTAGCCCGCTGCCTTGGCCATCTGGATGGCTTCCAGGGTTTCGGTCAGGGTACCGATCTGGTTGAACTTGATCAGGATCGAGTTGGCAATCTTCTTGTCGATGCCTTCTTTCAGGATCTTGGTGTTGGTCACGAACAGGTCGTCGCCCACCAGTTGGATCTTCTCGCCGATCTTGTCGGTGAGGATCTTCCAGCCATCCCAGTCGGACTCATCCAGGCCGTCTTCGATGGAGATGATCGGGTAGCGCTGGGTCAGGCCCTTCAGGTATTCAGCGAAACCTTCGGAGTTGAACACCTGGCCTTCGCCGGACAGGTTGTATTTACCGTCCTCGTAGAATTCGCTGGCGGCGCAGTCCAGAGCCAGCGTCACGTCGGTGCCCAGCTTGTAGCCAGCGTTGGCCACCGCTTCGGAGATCACTTTCAACGCATCTTCGTTGGACGCCAGGTTCGGCGCGAAACCACCTTCGTCCCCCACGGCGGTGCTCAGGCCACGGGCCTTCAGTACAGCCTTGAGGTGATGGAAAATCTCGGTGCCCATGCGCAGGCCGTCGGAGAAGGTCTTGGCGCCAACCGGCTGCACCATGAACTCCTGGATATCGACGTTGTTATCGGCGTGCTCGCCACCGTTGATGATGTTCATCATCGGCACCGGCATCGAGTAGACACCCGGGGTACCGTTCAGGTTGGCGATGTGGGCGTACAGCGGCAGGTCCTGGTCCTGTGCAGCGGCCTTGGCGGCGGCCAGGGACACGGCGAGGATAGCGTTGGCGCCGAGGCTGCCCTTGTTGTCGGTACCGTCGAGTTTGATCATCGCCAGGTCGAGGGCTTTCTGGTCAACCGGGTCCTTGCCTACCAGCAGGTCGCGGATCGGACCGTTGATGTTGGCTACGGCCTTGAGAACACCTTTGCCCAGGTAACGGCTCTTGTCGCCATCACGCAGTTCCAGCGCTTCGCGGGAACCTGTGGAAGCACCGGACGGCGCGCAGGCGCTGCCGATGATGCCGTTATCGAGAAGCACATCGGCTTCGACGGTGGGGTTGCCACGGGAGTCGAGAACTTCACGACCTTTGATGTCGACGATTTTTGCCATTGTTGTAAACACTCCAAAGTTGACGAAAACGACGCAGCTGAGGGAAATCTTTTGAGCGACCGCAAGGGTGTAACAACGGGGCAGGCTTGCAGGCGACAAGGCTCAGGCCCGCAGGCCTGAGCGTAAAGCGTGGGAAAGTCTACCGGAGAAATGGCGCTTACGCGGTCTCTACCGTCGGAAAACTCTTAACCAGTTCGTCCAACTGCTTGAGCTGGGCCAGGAACGGCTCCAGCTTGTCCAGGCGCAGGGCGCATGGACCGTCGCATTTGGCATTGTCCGGGTCCGGGTGAGCTTCCAGGAACAGGCCGGCCAGGGACTGGCTGATGCCTGCCTTGGCCAGATCGGTCACCTGGGCGCGACGCCCGCCGGCGGAGTCCGAGCGGCCACCCGGCATTTGCAGCGAGTGGGTCACGTCGAAGAACACCGGGTATTCGAACTGCTTCATGATGCCGAAACCGAGCATGTCCACCACGAGGTTGTTGTAGCCGAAGCTCGAACCGCGCTCGCAGAGGATCAACTGGTCGTTACCCGCCTCCACGCATTTATTCAGGATATGTTTCATTTCCTGGGGCGCGAGGAACTGGGCTTTCTTGATATTGATCACCGCACCGGTCTTGGCCATGGCGACCACGAGATCGGTCTGGCGCGACAGGAAGGCCGGCAGCTGGATGATGTCGCACACCTCGGCCACCACGGCGGCCTGCTCGGGCTCGTGGACGTCGGTGATGATCGGCACGCCGAAGGCTTGCTTGATGTCCTGGAAGATCCGCATGCCTTCTTCAAGGCCCGGGCCGCGATAGGAGGTTACGGACGAGCGGTTAGCCTTGTCGAAACTGGCCTTGAACACGTACGGAATGCCCAGCTTCTGGGTCACGCGCACGTACTCTTCACAGACCTGCATCGCCATGTCACGGCTTTCCAGCACGTTCATGCCGCCGAACAGCACCATGGGCTTGTCGTTGGCAATCTCGATGTCGCCTACGCGAATGATCTTCTGGGCCATCAGGGTTACGCCTTCTTCTGATGTTGCGTCAGTGCAGCTTTCACGAAGCCGCTGAACAACGGGTGACCGTCACGCGGAGTCGAGGTGAACTCAGGGTGGAACTGGCACGCCACGAACCATGGATGATCCGGTGCTTCAACCACTTCAACCAGTGCGCCATCACCGGAACGACCGGAAATTTTCAGGCCGGCGTCCTTGATTTGCGGCAGCAGGTTGTTGTTCACCTCGTAGCGGTGACGGTGACGCTCGACGATCACGTCCTTGCCGTAGCAACCGTGAACCAGCGAGCCCGGCTCCAGCAGGCAGTCCTGTGCGCCCAGGCGCATGGTGCCGCCCAGATCGGAGGTTTCGGTACGGGTTTCGACGGCGCCGGTGGCGTCTTGCCATTCGGTGATCAGGCCCACGACAGGGTGACCGCTGGACTGATCGAACTCGGTGGAGTTGGCGTCTTTCCAGCCCACCACGTTACGGGCGAACTCGATGACGGCCACTTGCATGCCCAGGCAGATCCCCAGGTAAGGCACCTTGTTCTCACGCGCATATTGAACAGCGGTGATCTTGCCTTCCACGCCACGCAAGCCGAAACCGCCTGGCACGAGGATCGCATCCACGTCTTCGAGCAGCGCGGTACCCTGGTTCTCGATGTCTTCGGAATCGATGTAGCGCAGGTTGACCTTGGTGCGGTTGCTGATGCCCGCGTGGCTCATCGCTTCGATCAGCGACTTGTACGCGTCCAGCAGTTCCATGTACTTGCCGACCATGGCGATGGTGACTTCGTGCTCCGGGTTGAGCTTGGCGTCGACCACGGCGTCCCACTCGGACAGGTCCGCACCGCCGCATTGCAGGCCGAAACGCTCGACCACAAAATCGTCCAGGCCTTGCGAGTGCAGGATGCCCGGGATCTTGTAGATGGTGTCGGCGTCTTCCAGCGCGATCACCGCACGTTCTTCAACGTTGGTGAATTGCGCGATCTTGCGGCGCGACGATACGTCGATCGGGTGATCGGAACGGCATACCAGCACGTCCGGCTGCAGACCGATGGAACGCAACTCCTTGACCGAGTGCTGGGTTGGCTTGGTTTTGGTTTCGCCGGCGGTGGCGATGTATGGCACCAGGGTCAGGTGCATCAGCATCGCGCGCTTGGCGCCGACTTCGAAGCGCAACTGACGGATGGCTTCGAGGAACGGTTGGGATTCGATGTCACCCACGGTACCGCCGATTTCGACCATCGCCACGTCGGCATCGCCGGCACCCTTGATGATGCGGCGCTTGATTTCGTCGGTGATGTGCGGGATCACCTGGATGGTGGCACCCAGGTAGTCACCACGGCGCTCTTTGCGCAGCACGTGTTCGTACACGCGGCCGGTGGTGAAGTTGTTGTTCTGGGTCATGGTCGTGCGGATGAACCGCTCGTAGTGGCCCAGGTCCAGGTCGGTCTCGGCGCCGTCGTGGGTGACGAACACTTCACCGTGCTGGAACGGGCTCATGGTGCCCGGGTCGACGTTGATGTACGGGTCCAGCTTGAGCATGGTGACTTTAAGCCCCCGCGCCTCCAGGATGGCCGCCAATGAAGCGGAGGCAATGCCTTTCCCCAATGAAGAAACAACACCGCCCGTGACGAATATGTAGCGCGTCATGAAAAACCCTAGAAGTCTGCGTTAAAGCGGTCCGAGCCGCCGGGGAAAGCGAAGAGAGGCCGAAGCCCCCGATCACCTGCATTAATCACAGTGCACCTTTCAAAAAAACCGCCGCGTTGTGACAGACCAGCAATGGAACACCGGTACGTTGATCGCTACACATTTTTTGGAATCGCCCAGCAAAGACTGCTTGGTAATCGGCAACTGCTGCGATTCAGGCGAATCCACAGAAGTTGTATCAAGAAGGGAGCGTAGTCTACCGGAAAGGCTTTATCAGCTCAAACCTTGATCGCAGGTCTGTGGCGTCCAATGCAATTCCCAATCGCCCGCCCGCGTATTCCACAACCCCGCCAGGCTGGGCACCGCCAGCAGCCGCTCCCCCTGATACAACAGCGGCAATCTGCCACGGACGAAGCCCGGAAGCCCGCTTTCGTTAAGCAGACGCTTCAGGTCACGCCGTCCCCGACCCGGCACTTCCATGATTTCACCACCCTGGCGATAACGGATCGATAGCGGACCTTCGGGTGCATTGCCGACAAAGCTCAATTGGCCGTTGCCCGGCAACGCGAGAGGCGTTTGCGGATCGGGCCAGCTTGCCGGCGCATCGGAAAATTCCGACCAACCGGAAGGCGTCCACCAGAGGCGCGCACCGCAACGATGCAGCTCGCCATCGGCCAGGCGCCATAACGGTTGCGCGTCGCCCTTCGCGTCACGCAGGGAAAGCCAGCCGGCCCAGTGGTCGCTGTCGGGCAGACGCGTCAACGGGGCCAACCAATGACGAAGGGCATTACGCTGGCGGGCGTCGGATAATTCACGCAAGGGCGCGATCGCCAATGAGGGCAAGTCCAGCCAGGGAAAAGGCGAAGGCCGAGTAGCGGCTTGCAAGTCCATGCCGGCCAGTTCGTCGAGCAGGTCCTGGGCTTCACTCAGGTGCTCGGCGGTGCGCGCCAGATTCAAGACAGCCTGGGGCCAACGCGCCGTCACGACGGGGAGCACGCGGTGGCGCAGGTAATTGCGGGAAAACCGTGGATCCGCGTTGGAGGGGTCTTCGATCCACGTGAGCCGATGTTCCCTGGCGTAAGCTTCCAGCTCGGCACGCGAGACATCCAGCAACGGTCGCACCAGGTGGCCATCGGCCAATGGGCGATGGACAGGCATCGCGGCCAACCCTCTCACCCCCGCCCCGCGTAACAGGCGGAACAACAGGGTTTCGGCCTGATCATCACGGTGCTGGCCCGTGAGCATGACGTCGCCTGCCCCGATCACCTCGGAAAACACCTTGTAACGTGCATCGCGGGCTGCGCGCTCGAGGCTGGCGCCAGGTTGCACTTGCACGCGCATGACGCGCAACGGCACACCCAGAGCGTCACAAATCGATTGGCAATGAACTGGCCAGGCGTCGGCGACAGTTTGCAGACCGTGGTGGACATGGACGGCGCGCAGAGGAGGATGCTCAGTGTTGGCGAGAAGGTGCAGCAGGACGGTGGAGTCGAGCCCACCGGAAAACGCGATGTGCCAGGCTGGTGCGTTGCGCCAGGGGGCCAGGGTTTGCAGAAGTCTGGCGGGCAAAGTTGACTTCATCACAGGTCACCGCTGCAAATCTGGAATACATCAGTCCAGCATACACAAAGCAAATGTGGGAGCTGGCTTGCCTGCGATAGCATCGTCTCGGTTTCGCAGTT
>NZ_JBSVVZ010000103.1:0-14469 GCF_054071875.1 Pseudomonas sp. SDO524_S393
TGCATGTGTTGACTGACACTCCGCCTTCGCGAGCAAGCCCGCTCCCACATTTTGATCCTCAGCACCCTGAAGGTTTCTTCAGGCAAAAAAAATGCCCCGCACCTGGCGGGGCATTTTCATGGGTGAAGCTTACAGACCGTCGAGCATCGCCTTGTTACGCACGGCACCCTTGTCGGCGCTGGTGGCCAGCAGGGCGTAGGCCTTCAGCGCGGTGGTGACTTTGCGCGGGCGCTTCTCCACCGGTTTCCAGCCTTTCTTGTCCTGCTCGGCACGGCGTGCGGCGAGTTCTTCGTCGCTGACCAACAGGTTGATCGCGCGGTTCGGAATGTCGATCAATACCTTGTCGCCATCCTGCACCAGGCCGATCGCGCCACCGGCAGCCGCTTCCGGCGAAGCGTGGCCGATGGACAGGCCCGAAGTACCGCCCGAGAAACGGCCATCGGTCAAAAGGGCACAGGCTTTGCCCAGGCCCTTGGATTTCAGGTAGGACGTCGGGTACAGCATCTCCTGCATGCCCGGGCCGCCTTTCGGGCCTTCGTAGCGGATGATCACGATGTCGCCGGCCTTCACTTCGTCGGCGAGGATGCCGCGTACGGCGCTGTCCTGGCTTTCGAAGATCTTGGCGTTGCCTTCGAACACATGGATGGACTCATCCACGCCGGCGGTTTTCACCACGCAGCCGTCGAGGGCGATGTTGCCGTACAGCACGGCCAGGCCGCCTTCCTTCGAGTAGGCGTGCTCGACACTGCGGATGCAGCCGTTTTCACGGTCGTCGTCCAGGGTGTCCCAACGGGTCGACTGGCTGAACGCGGTTTGCGTGGGGATGCCCGCCGGGCCGGCCTTGAAGAAGGTGTGCACGGCTTCGTCGTCGGTCTGGGTGATGTCCCACTTGGCGATGCCTTCGGCAACGGTCTTGCTGTGCACGGTCGGCAGGTCGGTGTGCAGCAGGCCGCCACGGGCCAGGGAGCCGAGGATCGAGAAGATCCCGCCGGCGCGGTGCACGTCTTCCATGTGGTACTTCTGGATGTTCGGCGCGACCTTGCACAGTTGCGGCACGTGACGGGACAGGCGGTCGATATCGCGCAGGTCGAAATCGATCTCGGCTTCCTGGGCGGCGGCCAGCAAATGCAGGATGGTGTTGGTGGAACCGCCCATGGCGATGTCCAGGGTCATGGCGTTTTCGAACGCCTTGAAGTTGGCGATGTTGCGCGGCAACACCGACTCATCGTTCTCGCCGTAGTAGCGCTTGCACAGTTCGACGATGGTGCGGCCAGCCTGCAGGAACAATTGCTCGCGGTCGCTGTGGGTAGCCAGTGTGGAACCGTTGCCCGGCAGGGCGAGGCCCAGCGCTTCGGTCAGGCAGTTCATCGAGTTGGCGGTGAACATGCCGGAGCACGAACCGCAGGTTGGGCAGGCGCTGCGCTCGTATTCCGCAACCTTCTCGTCAGAAGCGCTGGAATCGGCGGCGATGACCATGGCGTCGACCAGGTCGAGGCCGTGGGAGGCGAGTTTGGTCTTGCCGGCTTCCATCGGGCCGCCGGACACGAAGATCACCGGGATGTTCAGGCGCAGGGCGGCCATCAGCATGCCGGGGGTGATCTTGTCGCAGTTGGAGATGCACACGATGGCGTCGGCGCAGTGGGCGTTGACCATGTACTCCACGGAGTCGGCGATGATTTCGCGGCTCGGCAGGGAATACAGCATGCCGTCATGGCCCATGGCGATGCCGTCATCCACGGCGATGGTGTTGAATTCTTTCGCTACGCCGCCGGCGCGTTCGATCTCGCGGGCGACCAGCTGGCCCAGGTCCTTGAGGTGGACGTGGCCGGGTACGAATTGGGTAAACGAGTTGGCAATCGCGATGATCGGCTTCTTGAAGTCGTCATCCTTCATCCCCGTGGCGCGCCACAGTGCGCGCGCGCCGGCCATGTTGCGGCCGTGGGTGGATGTTTTCGAGCGGTAATCTGGCATGGAGCACTCCGGGCGGCTAATCACTTACTAATCAGGTGCAAAGGGGAGTGAGCTTCTATTGACGTCTGGAACACTCAGAAATGGCCGTGTGTCCGGAAGTTGCCACTCGCGTCGCGGGATCGCCGCTTGCTTGGGCCTCGAGCTCATAAACCCGCCGGGGGATGACTGGCGATGAATAGCGTCGATTCTACACCGCTGGCGCCGGGAGGGAATGGCCGCAACCGTGAAGATAGCGCTTACAGGACGTGTGGCGGGCGGCGTGTCCAGGCATTCAGTGCGATGCCGGTGGCACTCATCAGCAGGAAGCCAAGCGGCAGCACCGTAGCCAACTGCGCGCCTGACTGGCTGACCAGCCCGCTGATCAGTCCCCCCGAGACAAAAATGATCACGTTACCGGCCGCCGCGCTGGTACCGGCATTGCCTGGAAACAGTCCCATGGCGCGCGATGAGGATATGGGCCGGGTGATGGTGGTACCGGCGGTGCACAGAATCATCGGTACGATCACCGACACCACGCTCAGCCCCGAGAGACCATGGAGCAGCAGCATCAACACGGCGGCCAATGCGATCAGACCCAGCCCGGCCACGATTTGCGTATCGCCGTCCATCCATCGATTCATCCAGCCTGCGGTCATGCCACCCAGCACATAGGCTGCGCCGTACAGCAGCATTACCAAGGAAAACTGGTACGGCGTCAGGGCCAATTGCTCCATCAGAATGATCGGCGACACCACGATGAACGAGAAATGGCAGGCAAAGGCCAATGCCGAGATCAGCCAGTAGCTGACAAAGCGCCGGTCAGAGAACACCCGTGCGTAGGCCCGAAAAATTCCCGTACGCACCGCCGGGGCGGGCGTCGTGCCGTCGAGCAGTAACCATGCCTTGAGCACCAGTACCAGGGCGATGGCAATAAACACCTGAAAACTGCCGCGCCAGTCCAGCCAGGTTTGCAGCCAACTGCCAAACAGTGGCGACACCGAAATGCAGACGCCACCGGCTGTCACGATCGCGATGCGCAGCCGTTCCTGTTCCTTGCCTACGAAGAGGTCCTGCACCAGTGCCTGGGACAGCACGAAACTGCCGCAACCTATCGCCTGCACTACCCGGAAAAACAGAAACCAGGCGTAATCCTCGGCAAGCGCACACCCGGCAGCGCCGAGCGCGGCCACCGCCACACCGACTATCAGTAGCCTTTTCCTTCCCAGATTGTCGGACAGCGGCCCGATCAGCAGCAGGGAGCAGGACAATCCGATGGAAAACAGGCTGATGGACAGGGCGATGTCCGATACCGCCGTATCGAAATGTGCGGCCAGGGCGGGAAACGAGGGGAGTATCACGTCCAGCGGGAATACGCCGAGTACCGTCATGGTCATCAGCAAGAAGATGGCCGCTGTCTTGCGGGCGGGGGTGGCGAGGGTGGTCATCGGGGCAAAACTCAGTCCTTGAGCGAGGACGCAGAATTGATGTGAGGAGGGGGAAAGTCAATGCTCAGGAGTTTTGGAAATAGGCATGACGCAAAACCCTGTGGGAGCTGGCTTGCCTGCGAAGACGGTGTGTCAGCCAGCATTTTCTTCGGCTGACACGACGCCTTCGCGGGCAAGCCCGCTCCCACAGGTTTATCCGCGCCAGGGTTTAGCTATTCGGCAACAACCGGCACGTAATGCTCTTGATATACCGCGTCTCGACAATCGCCGGGTGCACCGGATGGTCCGGGCCCTGGCCGCCGCGTTCGAGCATCTGGATATTGCGGTCCAGGTGGCGGGCGCTGGTCAGCAGGATGTTTTGCAGATCATCTTCCGGCAGGTGCATGGAGCACGAAGCGCTGACCAGGATGCCGTCCTTGCTGAGCAGGCGCATGGCTTGCTCGTTCAGGCGGCGGTAGGCGCCTTCGCCGTTTTTCATGTCTTTCTTGCGTTTGATGAAGGCGGGCGGGTCGGCGACGATGACGTCGAAGCGCTCTTCGGCGGCCTTGAGTTCCTTGAGGGCTTCGAACACGTCGCCTTCGATGCAGGTCATTTTCTCGGCGAAGCCGTTCAGCGCGGCATTACGCTCCACGCCATCAAGGGCGAACGCGGAAGCGTCGACGCAGAACACTTCACTGGCACCGAAGGCGGCGGCTTGCACGCCCCAGCCGCCGATGTAGCTGTACAGGTCCAGCACGCGCTTGCCTTTGGCATACGGTGCCAGGCGGGCGCGGTTCATGCGGTGGTCGTAGAACCAGCCGGTTTTCTGGCCGTCGATCACCGGGGCTTCGAACTTCACGCCGTTCTCTTCCAGCGCGACCCACTCCGGCACCAGGCCGAACACGGTTTCGACGTAACGGCCAAGGCCTTCGGCGTCACGGGCGGCGGAGTCGTTCTTGAACAGGATGCCGCTCGGTTTGAGTACCTGGGTCAGGGCGGCGATCACGTCGTCCTTGTGGGCTTCCATGGTGGCCGAGGCAATCTGCACCACGAGGATGTCGCCAAAACGGTCGACCACCAGACCCGGCAGCAGGTCGGAATCACCGTAGACCAGGCGGTAGAACGGCTTGTCGAACAGGCGCTCGCGCAGCGACAGGGCCACGTTCAAGCGGTGCACCAGCAGGGACTTGTCCAGCGGCAACTTGATGTCGCGCGACAGCAGGCGCGCGCAGATCAGGTTGTTCGGGCTCATGGCCACGATGCCCAGCGGCTTGCCGCCGGCGGTTTCCAGAACGGCCTGGTCGCCTGCCTGAAAACCGTGGAGCGGGGTGGCGGCCACGTCGATTTCGTTGCTGTAGACCCACAGGTGGCCGTTGCGCAAACGACGATCGGCGTTGGCTTTGAGACGCAGGCTTGGCAGGGACATGACGTCGCTCCGGAAAAAAGAGCGGGAGTATACCTGTTGCAGCACGGTTCATGTGGGAGCGGGCTTGCCCGCGATGCAGACGGCGCGGTGTATCAGACGTACGGCGGTGCTGTCATCGCAGGCAAGCCAGCTCCCACATTTGACCGGGTTTCAATCGGGGTTTTGAGGTGTCGGTCAGCTTCCGATAGGGGTTAGAATCGCCGCCTAGTCCAGAGTATGTGCTTATGTCCCAAGAGCTTTCCGCCGAGCAGATCCAGCAGGCCCTGCAAGGCATCAGTGTGCCGCCCCAACCGCAAATCATGGTGGATTTGCAGATGGAGCAATACATGCCCGACCCGGACCTGGAGGTGATCGCGCGGCTGATCGCCCAGGACCCGGGCCTGTCCGGCGCCTTGCTGAAAATCGTCAACTCGCCGTATTACGGCCTGAGCAACAAGATCGCCTCGATCCAGCGCGCCGTGAACCTGCTGGGCAGCCGCTCGATCATCAACCTGATCAACGCCCAGTCGATCAAGGGCGAGATGAGCGACGACACCATCGTCACCCTCAACCGCTTCTGGGACACCGCCCAGGACGTGGCCATGACCTGCCTCACCCTGGCCAAGCGCACTGGCGCCCAGGCGGTGGACGAGGCTTATGCCCTGGGCCTGTTCCATGATTGTGGCGTGCCGCTGATGCTCAAGCGGTTTCCCGATTACATGACCGTGCTGGAAGAGGCGTATGCCAATGCCGGCGCCGATTGCAGGGTGGTCGATACCGAGAACAACGCGTTCAACACCAACCATGCGGTGGTCGGCTATTACACGGCCAAATCCTGGCGCCTGCCGGAGCATGTGACCGACGCCATTGCCAACCACCACAACGCCCTGGCGATTTTCAGCGATGAGTCGTCGCGCAATTCCCAGCTGAAAAACCTGCTGGCGATCCTGAAAATGGCCGAACACATCTGTTCCTCCTACCGCGTGCTGGGCAACCAGGCGGTGGACCACGAATGGAATGCCATTGGCCATCTGGTGCTGGACTACGTGGGCCTGTCGGACTACGACTTCGAAAGCATGAAGCTGTCGATCCGCGAACTCGGCGCCCACTGACCCGTTATTCAAGAGGTAGACATGCCAGAGTTGCCAGAAGTCGAAACCACTCGCCGTGGTATTGCACCGCACCTGGAAGGCCAGCGGGTCAGCCGCGTGGTGGTGCGTGAGCGGCGCCTGCGCTGGCCGATCCCGGAAGACCTCGATGTGCGCCTGTCCGGGCAACGCATCGTGCTGGTGGAGCGGCGGGCCAAGTACCTGCTGATCAATGCCGAGGTCGGCACCTTGATCAGCCATCTGGGCATGTCGGGCAACCTGCGTCTGGTGGAGGTCGGCATGCCGGCGGCCAAGCACGAGCATGTGGATATCGAGCTGGAGTCGGGCCTGGCCCTGCGCTACACCGACCCTCGGCGGTTCGGTGCCATGTTGTGGAGCCAGGACCCGCACAATCACGAATTGCTGATCCGCCTGGGGCCGGAGCCGTTGACCGACCTGTTCGACGGTGAGCGACTGTTCCAGCTGTCCCGTGGGCGTTCGATGGCGGTCAAGCCGTTCATCATGGACAACGCGGTGGTGGTGGGTGTGGGCAATATCTACGCGACGGAAGCGCTGTTTGCGGCGGGCATCGACCCGCGCCGCGAGGCGGGCGGCATTTCCCGGGCGCGTTATTTGAAGCTGGCGATCGAAATCAAGCGCGTGCTGGCCGCCGCCATCGAGCGGGGCGGCACCACATTGCGCGACTTTATCGGTGGCGATGGGCAGCCGGGGTATTTCCAGCAGGAACTGTTCGTCTATGGCCGTGGCGGCGAGGCGTGCAAGGTGTGCGGGACCGAGCTGCGCAATGTGGTGCTGGGGCAGCGGGCGAGTGTGTTTTGCCCCAAGTGCCAGCGCTGATCTTGTGTGAGTGCTGATGCCGTCTTCGCGAGCAAGTCGAATCGTCGCACCGCAGCTCCCACATTCGACCGCATTCTTATGTTGGAACTCGGGTTAACTGTGGGAGCTGGCTTGTCGGGTCGCCGCATCGCTGCGATGAGGCCCTCAAGCCTTGCCGGTAATCTTCCGGTATTTCTCCATCAGCTGCTCTTCCGTCTCCGGATGGGCTTCATCCAGTGGAATGCAGTCTACCGGGCACACTTGCTGGCATTGAGGTTCGTCGTAGTGGCCGACGCACTGGGTGCACAGGTTCGGGTCGATCACGTAGATCTCTTCGCCTTGGGAAATGGCAGCGTTCGGGCACTCGGGTTCGCAGACGTCGCAGTTGATGCAATCGTCGGTGATGATCAGGGACATGGAAACTCCTGCCAGGGCCGTCAGCCAAGGCATCTGAAAAACTAATGCGCGCAATTGTGCCGCATTGGCGCCCGCAGTGCGAGCAGGCGCCGATTGAGCGGTCTTACTTCTTGAAGCGCAGGGTCAGGGCGTCGGCCACGGCGGGGTGCACGAACTTGGTGATATCGCCGCCCAAAGCGGCAATTTCACGCACCAACGTCGAAGAAATGAACGAATAACGCTCCGACGGCGTGAGAAACAGGCTTTCCACGTCCGGTGCCAGTTGGCGATTCATGTTGGCCAGTTGGAATTCGTATTCGAAGTCCGACACCGCGCGCAGGCCGCGCAGGAACACATTGGCGTTCTGCTCTTTGGCGAAATGCGCCAGCAACGTGGAAAAACCCACCACTTCCACGTTGGGCAGGTGTTTGGTGACCTCACGCGCCAGCTCCACGCGCTGTTCCAGGGGAAACAGCGGGTTTTTCTTGGGGCTGGCTGCGACCGCGATGATCACATGGTCGAACAGGCGAGAGGCGCGTTCGACCAGATCGCCATGGCCTTTGGTAATCGGGTCGAAGGTACCTGGGTACAACACTCGGTTCATCGCGTCGTCCTGGCGGAGTCCGTTGGGGAACCGGATGGTATCGCAGCCAATCCGGTCGGCCAAGTCAACTTATGCAGAAGAAAGCCGTATAGACACCCTGAATACCGAGTTTTTTCACGCTGTTTTCAGACGTTCGGCCAACGCGGTCGCCAGTTGCGCGGTCAGGCCATACACCGACAATTGCGGGTTGGCCCCAATGCTGGTGGGGAATAACGAGCCATCGTGGATCGACAGGTTGCGCAGTTGGTGATGGCGACCGAGGCTGTCGGCCACCGCATTTTTCGGGTCTTCACCCATGGCGCACCCGCCCATCACGTGGGCACTGCCCAGGCAGGTGCGGTGCAATTCCAGGTTGAGGCCTTCGATCAGCGTGCGGGCTTCGGCCAGGGTTTTCACGTAGCGCGCATCGTGGTGCAGGGGCTTGACCGACTTGGCGCCCGCTGCGAACTGGATCTCGGCCATGCTGTGAAACGCGCGGCGCAGGCCGTCCCAGGCGTAGTCCGAGACTTGATAGTCGAGTACCGGCCTGCCGTCTGCGCGCAATTCCACGCTGCCGCCCGGGCTGTCGGGGTGGAACCCGTCGCGCAGCAACGCCAGCATCGCGTGGGTGTTGGGCAACTGGCTCATGTCCAGGGCGTTCCGGGTGCCATAACCGCCAAGCAAAGTGCTGGCCAGCGCAGGATGTAAGGGCGGAGCCTCCAACTTGTACGACATTTTGCCGGTGGTACCGTCCTGCCACTGGAAATGGTCGGAGTAGATCGACTGCGGCGCGCCATAGAACGGGTTGATCACCTCGTCGAACAACCCGGCGGAGAAGTTCACCAGGTGCAGGAAGGTGCGTTTTCCCAGACGCTTGCCCGGGTCGGGCGCATCCGAGCGCATCAGCAATGCCGGGCTGTTGATGCCGCCGCCCGACAGCACGTAGTGCCTGGCTTTCACTGTGATCTTGCGTCCGGTCGGTGCCACGCATAGCGGGTCCATGGCCACGCATTCCAGGCTGGTGATCTGGTCGCCGCTGAATTTCAGACGTTCGGCGCGGGCCAGGTAGAGCAATTCCCCACCCTTTTCCAGGGTGGACGGGATGGTAGTCACCAGCATCGATTGCTTGGCGTTGACCGGGCACCCCATGCCGCAGTAACCCAGGTTGAAGCATCCGCGCACGTTGCGTGGGATCACGTGCCAGCTGTAGCCCAGCTGTTCGCAGCCTTTGCGGATCACATCGTTGTTGGCATTGGGCGGCAGGGCCCAGGGCGCGATGCCCAGGCGCTGTTCCATTTTTTCGAACCAGGGCGCCATCTCGGCGCTGCTGTGGCCCTTGACCGCGTATTCGCTGGCCCAATGGGCGAGGGTGGCGTCCGGGGTGCGGAAGCTGGAGGTCCAGTTGATCAAGGTGGTACCGCCCACGGCGCGGCCCTGCAGGATAGTAATCGCGCCATCCTTGCTCATGCGGCCGATGCCTTCCTGGTACAGGCTGGTGTAGGCCTCGTCTTCGAGCAGCTTGAAGTCGCTGCTGGTCTTGAGCGGACCCTCTTCGATCAGCAACACCTTGTGGCCGGCGGCACTGAGAATTTCGGCGGTGGTGCCGCCACCGGCGCCGCTGCCGATGATCGCCACGTCGGCTTCCAGGGTGAGGTCGCTGTCGAGGGTGGCGCCATTGTGGGTTTTCCAGCCACGGGCCAGGCCGTCGCGGAAAGGATCGGGTACGGGCATAGACATGCACTCTTATTTTTGTACGAAGTTACCGTCACTGTGGGAGCTGGCAAGCCAGCTCCCACATGTCTGATTGGGTTATCAACGCTAGATTTTGGGCGGCCCGGGGTAACCGCAATGGGCCCAGGAAGCCGGCTGGAAATACCAGGCCATGATGACCAGCTTGAGCAGCGAGCCCTGGCCCATGCGCAGCAGGTTCAGGTAGCTGTTTTCCCAACGGTTCAGGAAGTGGCGGATCTGTTCGGCAGTGGCGTTTTCCCAGCTACCCCAGATGCCGGTCAGCGGGCCCCGGGTGACGGCCATGCCCAATACGTCGAACAGTTGCTGGGTGAGCTTGAACATCTCGGGCGACAAGCGTTGCAGGCTGAAGTCGAGCTTTTTCAGGGTGTCTTCGATCCCCGCGACCACTTGCTCGGTGCTGGCCACGCCTTCCAGCAGCACCGGAATCACCGCGCGCAAGAACGGCAAATCACTGCTGCGCAGCATGGCAAAACCGCTGGCCGGGGTGCTGCTGGAGCAACCGCTCAGGCTCGCGCCCAACCCGGCGGTGGCCAGGAACGCGCTGGCGCACAGGCCGATTTTGAGGACGCCGCGCCGCGACAGCGCAGGTGTTTCGGTCAGGCTTGGGTTCATTGTTATTGTTATCCCGAGGGTGGTGGTTTCAGCGCACGAACAGTTTCTGGATCAATTTCTGGATCGATTTGCCATAAGGCGGGTAGATCAATTTCGCCGCATTCAGACGTTGCTTCACCAGCACACCCTTGGCCTTGCTGAAGGTCAGGAAACCTTCATGGCCGTGGTAATGGCCCATGCCCGAAGGGCCGATGCCACCAAACGGCATGTCGTCCTGGGCCACGTGCAGCAGGGTGTCATTCAGGCACACGCCACCGGAGTGGGTTTCGTGGAGCACACGATCCTGTTCGCGTTTGTTGTAGCCGAAGTAATACAGGGCCAGCGGGCGAGGGCGCTGGTTGATGTAGGCAAATGCCTGGTCGAGGTCGCGATACGGCACGATCGGCAGCAGAGGCCCGAAGATCTCGTCCTGCATCACGGTCATTTCATCGCTGACGTTCAGCACCAGGCTATGCACCATGCGCCGTGCCTGGCCTTGTTCATGGAGCGGGATCAGGGTGGCGCCCTTGTCAGTGGCGTCCTTGGCGTAGGCGGTGAGTCGGGCCAGTTGTCGCTCATTGATGATGGCGGTGTAGTCCGGGTTGTCGGCCAGGGTCGGATAAAACCCGCGAATGGCCTGGGCGTACGCTTCGACGAAGTCATCGACACGGGCTTCCGGCACCAGCACATAGTCCGGTGCCACGCAGGTTTGCCCGGCGTTCAATGCTTTGCCGAAGGCGATGCGCTCGGCAGCGTCCTTGAGCGGTACATCCGCCGACACGATGGCCGGCGACTTGCCGCCCAGTTCCAGCGTGACCGGCGTGAGGTGTTCGGCGGCCGCACGCATCACGTGCTTGCCGATGCTGGTGGCGCCGGTGAACAACAGGTGATCGAAGCGCAACCTGGAGAACGCCATGCCCACTTCGGCTTCGCCCAGCACTACACACACCAGGTCCTCGGGGAAAATCCTGGCCAGCAGCGCCTTGAGCAACTCGCCGGTGGCGGGGGTGGACTCGCTGAGTTTGAGCATCACCCGGTTACCGGCGGCCAGGGCGCCCACCAGCGGGCCGATGGCCAGGTACAGCGGATAGTTCCAGGGCACGATCACCCCGACAACACCCAGGGGTTGATAGATGACTTTGGCTGACGCGGGCTGGAAGGCGATGCCTACGGCGCGTCGGGAAGGTTTCATCCAGCCCTTGAGGTGTTTGCTGGCGTAGTGGATGCCATGCAGGCTCGGCATCAGTTCGGCGAACAGGGTTTCGTCTGCGCTGCGATGGCTGAAGTCCTGGCTGATGGCGTTGATCAACGCCTCACGTTCGTCGCTGAGCACATCGCGCAATGCCTTGAGCCACTGCTGGCGCTGCGCCGCGGGTGGCATCGGGTTGGCGGCGTAGGCGCGACGCTGGGCGTCGAACAGGTCCTGGAGTTGATCCAGCGCCTGGGAATCTTGCAGGTAGGCAACGTTGGCAGACATGGCGCAGTTCCCGATTGTTATAGGTCTGCGTGAATTTTTAGAGTCATTACTCTAGATTGTCAAATGTCATTACACCTACGTGCGGATTTATCCTGACGGGGATAGGCCGTAAGATGGCCCATCACGTGTAAAGAAGCTGATCCCATGGCACCACGAGTAAAGACCAGCGAGCGTATTGTGCAAACCAGCCTGGAGCTTTTTAACCAGCAGGGCGAGCGCAGTGTCAGCACCAACCATATCGCCGCCCATATGGAAATTTCTCCGGGCAACCTGTACTACCACTTCCCCAACAAGCAGGCGATCATCGCCGTGCTGTTTCGCGAATACGAAGCCTTGGTGGACAGTTTCCTGCGCCCGCCCCAGGGCCGTGCGGTGACTGTCGAAGACAAGCGCTTCTACTTGCAGGCCGTGCTGGCGGGCATGTGGCGCTACCGTTTCCTGCACCGCGACCTCGAACACCTGCTGGAAAGCGATCCGGAACTGGCCACCGGCTATCGGCGCTTTTCCCAGCGCTGCCTGACCCAGGGCGGAGCCATTTACCAAGGGTTTGTCGATGCCGGCATTCTTAATATGGACCCGGTGCAAACCGAGGCCCTGACCCTCAATGCCTGGATCATCCTGACTTCCTGGGTGCGTTTCCTCTGTACCACCAATGAAAACTCCACCCATTTGAGCGCCGAGGCGATCAAGCGTGGTGTGTATCAGGTGCTGGTGCTGGAGGCCGGTTTCGTCACGCCCCAGGCGAAGGAGGCGGTGGATGCCTTGTTCAAAGAGTTTTACGTGCCGTTGAACCAGGCACTGGAAGAAGTGAAGTAGGACCTTTCCCGAATCTGTTCACAGGAGTCCGTCATGCCGCTTGCCCAACTGATCAGCCCCCAGCAACTGGCCGAGCGCCAGTCACGTGGCGGGCTGGTGATCCTTGATTGCCGCTTTGCTCTGGAAGACCCGGACTACGGGCGTTGCAGCTACGCCGAAGGGCATATCGACGGTGCGCAATATGCCGACCTGGAGCGTCACCTCAGCGGCCCGGTGACCAAGGGCGTGACCGGTCGTCACCCGTTGCCGGCGGCGGATGCGTTGGTGCGACAACTGCGGGCCTGGGGCATCAACGCCGACACCGATATCGTGCTGTATGACGACGGCCCCGGTGCATTTGCTGCCCGCGCCTGGTGGTTGCTGGTCTGGTTGGGCAAGCGTGATGGCGTGTTTATCCTTGATGGTGGCCTCAAGGCCTGGCACGCCGCCGGGTTCCCGTTGAGCCTGGATGCGCCGGTGATCGAGCCCGGAACCTTTGCCGGTACGCCGGACAATCGCTTGCTGCTGGACGCCGAACACCTGCAAAAGCGCCTGGGCCAGCCGGGCCTGACCTTGATCGATGCGCGCGCCCAGCCGCGTTTTCGCGGCGAAGTGGAACCCATTGACCCGATTGCCGGGCATATCCCTGGCGCCCAATGTGCGGCGTTCAACGAAAACCTGGGCAGTGATGGCCGCTTTCTGCCGGCTGACCAGCTCAAACAGCGTTTTGCCGGCCAACTGCAGGGCCGTTCGCCGGAAGACCTGGTGGCGTACTGCGGTTCAGGCGTGACGGCATGCCATAACCTGTTCGCCCTGAGCCTGGCGGGGTATCCGTTGGGCCAGTTGTATGCGGGGTCCTGGAGCGAGTGGATTACTGATCCGACGCGTGAAATCGCTACAGGCGACTGAGCGGCTTGAGGTGTCAACCCAATCAAATGTGGGAACAAGCAATGTGGGCTTGCTCCCACATGTTTTAACCGCGTTGTGTCAGCAACCACTGGGGAATACGCCGCTCCAGGTAATAACCCGGGCGCTTGAGCGAACCGTCGACAAACCCCACGTGCCCGCCCTTGGCCAGCAGCTCGAATTCAGTGCAGGCCGATAGCTCGCTGGCCTCGGGCAGGCTGCGGGCGAACACGAACGGGTCGTCGTTGGCCTGGATGATCAGGGTGGGCGTGCGGATGCTCCCTAGGTAATAGCGGCTCGAGGCGCGGCGGTAGTAGTCCTCGGCGCTCAAGAAACCATGCAGGGGCGCGGTTACCCGGCCGTCGAAATCCCAGAACGTACGCATCTTGTCCAGCGGCCCCAGGGCTTCCAGGGTCTTGAGCCCGTCGGCCTGGCCATCCTGTAGAAAGCGGCGTTGCTTGACGCGGATGTACGCGAGCATTTCACGCATGAAGTGCTTCTGGTAGACCCGCGAAAAACCCAGGCCAATGCGGTCGGCACACTGGTCCAGCCGAAACGGTACCGACACCGCCACCGCGCCCTGCAGACCGGACGCCTGGCCGGTTTCCCCCAGATGCTTGAGCAGCACATTGCCGCCCAGCGAATAACCCACCGCATACAGCGGCGCCAAGGGGCGTTTGGCGTGCAGGTGGGCAATCGCCGCCGCCAGGTCTTCGCTGGCCCCGGAGTGGTAGCTGCGCGCCAGCAGGTTCGGTTCCCCCGAGCAGCCACGCCAGTTCAACGCCGCGCTGGCCCAGCCTTGCAAGGCGAGGGCCTTTTGCAGGCCGGCGACATAGGGCGAGTTCGACGAGCCGGTCAGCCCATGCAGCACCAGCACCAACGGCGCTTGCGCGTCATGCGGGCCATGCCAGTCGAGGTCGAGGAAATCGCCGTCTTCCAGCCACAGGCGCTCGCGTTGGCGGGTGAGGTGCGTGGTGGGGCGCCACAGCGGGCCCCACAAGGTTTGCAAGTGAGGGTTGCCGAGGCCGAAGGCGGGGGTGAACAGGTCGGCGGAAGGGGTCATGACATTCTCTGGTTCTGTAGCGAGCAAGCTTTTTGTAGTGAGCGGGCTTGTCCCGCGCTGGGGCGCGAAGCGGCCCCCTCAAGAACATCGCGATTACCCGCTCAGAACGGGGTAGCAGGTTTTGGGGCCGCTTCGCAGCCCAACGCGGGTGTAGAACCGGACACATCGTTTACATCTGAAACCGGAGACATCGTTTACACAT
>NZ_JBSVVZ010000104.1:0-13998 GCF_054071875.1 Pseudomonas sp. SDO524_S393
AACATTTTTGACTGACACACCGCATTCGCGAGCAAGCCCGCTCCCACAGATGACCTGCTGTGGTTTGGAGGTTATTGCTGCTGCACCGAGATCACTGGTGTCGGCGCGACGAAGACCTTGGCATGCATCTGTTCATGCCCGCCGCCACGGCGCATGCCACGCACAGGGCAGGCATCGAGGTAGTCCAGGCCCACGGCGAGCTTCAGGTGCCGCTCCGGCCTGGCCAACTGGTTGGTCACGTCAAAGCTGTACCAGGCGCCCTCCAGCCAGGCTTCTGCCCAGGCATGACTGGCCAGATGGCTGCTGTCTTCCGAGTACAAATACCCCGACACGTACCGCGCCGGAATCCCCAGGCTGCGCGCGCAAGCCAGAAACGCATGTGTGTGGTCCTGGCACACGCCGGCCCGGCCCGCAAACGCTTCGGCAGCGCACGTGTCGACTTCGGTGGCGCCGGGCGTGTAGACCATCGCCTGGTTGAGCGCGTGCATCAAGTCGATCAAGGCCGTGCGGTCGCGACGCGGATGACAGTGCTGTTCGGCAAAACGGCGTAGCGCTTCATCGGGCTCGGTCAGGCGCGTATTGCGCAGAAACGGAAACGCCGATTGAGTCTCGTGTTCAGCCTCGCGCGACGCGTCGATATCCACCTGGCCACGGGCGCCGATGATGATCGCATCGTGGGGTTCATCCAGGGTCAACACGTGCAGGATGTTGCCGAACGGGTCCACTTGCGCGCGCACCGGACGCGGCAGATCCAGCTGCCAACTGAGCACTTGCTGGCGCTCGCTGTCATGGGGCGTCAGGCGCAGATACTGAATGCTGGCGCGCACCTGATCTTCGTAGTGGTAGGTGGTTTCGTGGGTGATGGAGAGTCTCATGCAGCCTCCAGGTAAGCACTGTAGATGGCGTCGCCCAGTTGGCGGACCTGCGGGATGAAATCGGTCAGCCAGGCGTGCAGGCCTTCCTCGAGGATTTCGTCGATGGCGGTAAAGCGCAGGCGCGCGTCCATCTCGGCGGCCAGGCGCTGGGCCGGTCGACCGTTGAGGCCGGGCAGGCTGGCGAGAATCTGGTCGATCTCTTCGCTGCAAGCGCGCAGCGAACGCGGTACGTCGGCGCGCAACAGCAACAGTTCCGCGACTTGCCGGGCACCCGGGGCATCGCGGTAGATCTCGGTGTAAGCCTCGAACGACGACAAGGCCCGCAACAACGCACTCCATTGATAGTAGGCGTGGGCGGTGCCGTCAGTGACGGTGTCGGCGCGATCGCCTGCCATTTCATAGCGCGCATCCAGCAGACGCAGGGTGTTGTCGGCCCGCTCGATAAAGGTTCCCAGGCGGATGAAGCGAAACGCGTCGTTGCGCATGATGGTGCCGTAGGTGGCGCCGCGAAACAGGTGCGAGCGCTCCCTGACCCACTCGCAGAACCGGCTCATGCCGTAGCGGCTGAGACCTTGCTGGGCGATCTCGCGAATATCCAGCCAGGTCGCGTTGATGTTTTCCCACATGTCGGCGGTAATTCGCCCACGCACCGCGTGGGCACTGGCCCGCGCAGCACCGAGGCAGCTGTAGATACTGGCGGGGTTGGCCGCATCCAGCGCGAAGAAGTGCAGCAAGTGCTCTGCATGCAGGTCTCCGTGGCGCTCGCGATAATCCTCCAGGGTGCCGGTGATCAGCAGCGGCATGGCCAATTCATGCAAGCCGTCACCGTGGCCGTTCTGCGGCATCAGTGACAGCGAATAGCTCACCTCCAGCATGCGCGCGAGGTTTTCCGCTCGCTCCAGGTAGCGCGACATCCAGTACAGGTCCGAAGCAGTTCGACTCAACATGGCATCAGTCCTCCACCACCCAGGTGTCTTTGGTGCCGCCGCCCTGGGACGAGTTGACCACCAGCGAGCCTTCGCGCAACGCCACGCGGGTGAGGCCGCCAGGCACCACGCGGGTATCCTTGCCCGATAGCACGAATGGCCGCAGGTCGATGTGTCGCGGGGCGATGCCGTTGTCGACAAAGGTCGGGCAGGTGGACAAGCACAGAGTCGGCTGGGCGATATAAGCGTGGGGGCGTGCCTTGATGCGCTGACGGAAATCGTCGATTTCGGCAGCGGTGGAAGCGGGCCCCACCAACATGCCGTAGCCACCGGAGCCCTGGGTTTCCTTCACCACCAGCTCCGGCAGGTTGGCCAGCACGTGGGACAGTTCGTCGGGCTTGCGGCACTGGAACGTCGGAACATTCTTCAGAATCGGCTCCTCGTCCAGGTAGAAACGGATCATTTCGGTGACGAAGGGATACACCGACTTGTCGTCCGCCACCCCGGTGCCGATGGCGTTGGCCAGCACCACATGACCCGAGCGATAGGCCGCGAGCAGGCCCGGCACGCCGAGCATGGAGGCGGGGTTGAAGGCCAGCGGGTCGAGGAAGGCATCGTCGAGGCGGCGGTAGATTACGTCCACAGACTTGGGACCGTCAGTGGTGCGCATGAACACGCGGTCGTCGCGCACGAACAGGTCGGCGCCCTCCACCAGTTCCACGCCCATCTCCCGGGCCAGAAACGCATGCTCGAAAAACGCGCTGTTGAAACGCCCAGGGGTCAGTACCACCACGCTGGGGTTGTCCAGGGGGCTGGCGCTTTTCAGGGTGTCGAGCAACAGGTTGGGGTAATGGTCGATGGGCGCAATGCGCTGGGCGGCGAACAGTTCGGGGAACAGGCGCATCATCATCTTGCGGTCTTCGAGCATGTAGCTGACGCCGCTGGGAGTCCGCAGGTTGTCTTCAAGCACGTAGTAAGTGCCGTCGGCATCGCGGACCAGGTCGACCCCGGCGATGTGAGCGTACAGGTCGCGGTGCAGGTCCAGGCCTTGCATCGCCAACTGGTACTGCTCGTTGGCCAGTACCTGTTCGGCGGGAATGATCCCGGCCTTGATAATGCGTTGTTCGTGATACAGGTCGGCGAGAAACAGGTTCAGCGCCTTGACCCGTTGAATGCAACCGCGCTCGACCACGCGCCATTCGCTGGCGGGAATGCTGCGCGGGATGGTGTCGAAGGGAATCAGGCGCTCGGTGCCCTGCTCGTCGCCGTAGAGCGTGAAGGTGATTCCGGCGCGGTGGAACAGCAAATCGGCTTCGCGCCGACGCTGGGCCAGCAGTTCGGGAGGGGTTTCAGCCAACCAGCGGGCGAATTCCCGATAATGGGGACGCACCTGCCCTGTCCCATCGTACATTTCGTCGTAATAAGTGCGGATCATGCCGTACTCCTTGTCACGCGGACGCAAGAACCATCGCAAGGCCCGTGCCAGCGGCATAAACACTTAAAAATCAGTGAGTTGAATAAATACCCGAACCTTATCGCACCGTCCTGGTGCGCGCAGTGCCCGGCGTCTGGCCGCACGCTTCATCACAATGCGGGTTTTGACTATCGACAGCATAGTCAGAGTTGATTTCACTGCCCGGCATTGCTTGCGGATAATCGCCACCATCTGCTGAACAGGACACGTCCTACATCTTCAGCGCTCCGCTCTTCCCGTTAGGCCACTCTTCTTGGGTGGCCTTTTTTTTGGTGCCGAAAAACGGCCTGCAAGTTCCGAATATTTATTGTGCGACGCACACAAAAACGGCCGACCCAAGGGTCAGCCGCTGTGCTGTGTTGCGTGTGCCACTACATGGGTCGCCCGCGCACCTCCTGCTTGACGCCCCAGCCCTCGATGATCCCGCCCAGTGGCTCGACCACCGCTTCAAAGTCTTGCTCGAAGTCTCCTATGCCGTCGTAGGTGGCAGACATGATTTTGCTCAGTTCCAGGTACCAGGCGCCATCGTCGCGCGCGCTGACCTGGGCATTCAGGGATTCCCCACGAAAACGACCCGCAGCCCTGCGCGCGCGCTCCTCATCCGGGAAAATGGCGTAGAACTCGATGGGGTGGAAACGTGAGAAGTCGAAGCCGCCCTCTTTCATGCGGCGCAGAACGTGGGTGCTGATGTCTTCTTGATAGGCTGTGCTCATGAAACGTCCTCCTCAAACCGATGGATAGACTTTCCGTGCTTCCCGAAGCCCGCGCCCTACTGGCACGGGAACTACGGCAATGACTACACCGCTGGAAAACAAGCATGGAGCTGACAAGACCAGACCTTAGCGATTCATTCGCTGATCTCCCTTGCAGAGTAGCGCGAAGCTATCACCTCTACCAGAGGGCCTTGCAGGGCGTACAGCGAATGTTCAGACGGAGGGGGAAATGTCGAGGATTTGAATGCTGTTCTGATCCTTGAGGATCTTGACCGTCGGCTCGGGTTTGCGGCCTTCGAGGTCATTGAGGTCCAGCTCGGCGGCCACAGGCACCATCCTGGCGCGAACCATATGCGCAGCGTCTTCGAGGCTGGGCTTTTGTTCGCAGGTGAACTGCTGCACGGCCTTTACACCGTGATCATCAACGAAGGTAATGTCCCAATTTTGCATCAGTGCCTCCTCGATAAAGCCCGTGTGTGGGCTCACATTCATCTGGACCTTGAGGGTTCGTCAAACGTTCCCCCCAAGGCCGGAGGCACCGGATCGGCTGCGCTTACTTCTCGGCGTGTTCCTTGAGGGCCTTCAAGGTGTTGAACGGCGCGTCCACCACGAACTTGTTGGCCAACCAGGAAGGCACGCTGCCACCTGGCTCGGTGTGCACCTGGTAGGTCACTTCGGTGAGGTTGTCGCCCTTGGGCACCAGCTTCCAGAAGCCATCCACCTGCGCCACCCGGACGTACCCTTTCTCTTCAGGCTTGTAGGTGGGCACGCCTTCCAGTTTGCGGGTCAGGCTGCCATCCGCGGCCTTGGTGGTGGTGATATGCAGGTAGGAGTCACGGTCCGTTACCGGGAACGGAGCCTTGAATTGGGTGTAGGTCCAGCTCTCGTCACCTTTCTTGTCGACCAGCTTCTGGGATTTGCACTCGTGAATCCATTTGCAGGCACCCGCTACGTCTTCCTGCAGGGCCTGAATCTTGGCGACCGGCGCCTTGATCGTGGTGACGCCGCGATACGCCTTGTACTTGGAGCCGGCAATTTCGCTCAGGGATACCTTGATACCGTCTTCATCCTTGGCGACTTGCCAATCCTCAGCCTGGGCAGTGGCAGCGAACAACACCGTAAAACCGCACAACACAGCCATTCGTTTCAGCGAACCCATTGTTGTATTCCTTATTGTTGAAGTTCCGATAGTAAAGCCCATCAAGCCGCAGTCATCTGCTCCCACCAGCCGATCAACCTGATCGCGTCCGCCTGGTCGGTGCCGCAGACCTCGATGTCCGCCTTGAAATTGCCGCACACCGCCGGGCGCTCTGGCTGGCCGAACAGCAGGCATAGCTGTTCGGCCGAGAGGTGCAGGCAGCGCTCGCCGGCCGGTTTGCCGTTGGGCATTCCCGGAATGGGCGAACTGATGGAGGGGGCGATGCAGCAAGCGCCACAACCTTCACGGCAATTCATGAACAGCGGTTCCTCGAGGGCTCAATGTGGATGGCCGGGCTAGAGTACGCCCTTAAACATGCGTTTTAAAATGGCCTAACAGGGGTTTTTCGCACAAAACAAAAGTGACTGACCAGTCTGCGACAGATGGTCAGGCGTCAGGGTCACCCGCCTTGAAGAAATTTACTGCTTGAATTCGAAATCCAGCGCCGCGCCTTCCACATCGCGTCGTTCTTCGTTGCGCAGTTGCAGCTTCATTTCATTGCTGAGCAGCCGACCGTTGATCTGGAACGCACTGTTGTCCGTGGGTTTGTCGCCAAACATCGGCGGCAACAAGGGCACGCTTTTGGGCTTGGGCATGGTACCGATGGGCTGCAAATGCCTCACCATGTCCGAGGGAAGTGACAAGTCCAACTGTGCCGGTGGCAACGGGGTTTGTGCCACTTCGTGGGCCGACTTGGACTTGCTCGCGATCGGTGCGCGCTTTTTTACCGTGGCGGCTTTCTTCTTGGCCACCGGGGCTTTTTTGGCCGGCGCCGGCTTCTTCGCAGGGGCCTTCTTTTGCTGACTGCTGGCGGCAGGCTGCGGCTGGCTTTGGGTCACGGGGGTGGCCGCCAGCAGTGTGCTGACGTTGCACAGGCTTAACAGTCCAATCACCAAAGCAGCACGAAAAATTGATGTCATATCGCCAACAGCATTAACGGCAGAGGGCCATATGCTCGCTTGTTGCGCGCGGCATGACAAGCGTGGTGATCAGTCAGCCATCAGCCCTGTCCCCAATCACGGGCTCAAAAACCGGCCGCGGTTTCCTGGCACAACTGGTTGGCCAACATGCCCAGAGTCATCAGCGCGCGCTCGGCCTCACGGTTCCACGGAGTGCCGCAATTCAGGCGAATACAGTGGTTGAACTGTTCCGTATTACTGAAGATCAACCCTGGTGCGATGCTGATGCCCTGCTGCAAGGCACGCACATGCAGTTCCTGGGTATTGACCCGACCCGGCAAACTGACCCACAGGATAAAACCGCCGCTCGGACGGGTCATCTGGGTGCCTTCGGGAAAATACTGCTGCACCGCCAGCTGAAAGGCGTTGAGGTTCTTGCGGTATTCCTGGCGGATGTAGCGCAAGTGCCGGTCATAGCCGCCATTTTCCAGGTAGGCTGCCACGCCCATCTGGGTAACGCTGCACGCCGAATGGGTGCTGAACATCTGCAACCGCTGGATCTCCTGCTGGTACTTGCCGGCAATCATCCAGCCGATGCGTACCCCGGGGGACAGCGTCTTGGAAAAGCTCGAACAGTAAATGACCCGGTCCAGGCGGTCGTAGGCTTTCAGGGCTTTGGTGCGACCCAGCTCGAACATCAGTTCGCCGTAGATATCATCCTCGACGATCTGGATATCGAAATCCGAGGCCAGACGCAGCAACTGTTTCTGCCGTTCCTCGGGCATGGTACCGCCCAGCGGGTTGCTCAGACGCGTGGTCAGCACCAGCGCCTTGATCGACCACTGGTTGGCCGCCAGTTGCAACGCTTCCAGGCTCATGCCGGTGGCCGGATCGCTGGGAATCTCGATGACCTTGAGGCCCAGCAGATCGGCCAGTTGCAGCAGGCCGTAGTAGGTCGGTGATTCGGCGGCGATCAGATCACCGGGGCGGGTCAGTACCCGCAGGGACATCTGCAGTGCGTCAACGCAACCGTGGGTGATCACCACTTCGGAGGGGTCCACCACTACGCCGGCATCGCGCATGCGGATCGCCACCTGGCGCCGCAGCGGTTCGAAGCCGGGGCTGAACATGTAGCTGAAGGCCCGTGGGCTCTGGAATCGAGTCACTTTGGCCAGCTGCTGGTGCAGCGCACGCACCGGCAGGTAATCGACACTGGGCACGGCTGCGCCCAGCGGGAACACGCCCTCGCGGCGCGACTCCACCAATACCTGCTGAATGATGCTGCTGCGGGTGACCAAACCGGGGCGTTCGACCCGCGCGATGTCCGGCGTCGGCGCCGTGAGCGCGGGGGTCTGGTGCACGTAGTACCCGGACTGCGGCCGTGCGCGGATCAACCCCTGGTCTTCCAGATTGGCATAGGCCTGCAACACCGTGGCATGGCTCACGTTGAGCTGGGAGCTCATCTTGCGCACCGACGGCACGCGCTCGCCCGGTTGATAGACACCGCGCCGGATATCCTCAGCCAGTTGCTGGGCAATACGCTGGTAAAGCAACAGATTGGTCATGACGCAGCACTCGATTTCACGGGTATTTTATTTTTGTGTGAAACATACCGGCACAGTTTAGAAGTGTACGGGAACAGTTGCCACAATAGTCGAGCGCGCGTTGGAGTGACAGCAAAAACTGTAAGGGTCTGCACCAAACAGATATGGGAGCGGGCTTGCTCGCGAAGGCAGTGTGTCAGCCGCTGAAATATCGACTGATACACCACTTTCGCGAGCAAGCCCGCTCCCACAGTTTGATCGGTGTCAGGCGTCTAGCGAGCGGCGCCCAATTGACCTTTCTCATCCGAGAACACAATTTCCACACGACGGTTCTGCGCGCGGCCCCGCTCGGACGCGTTGGCCTCCACCGGATATTGGTCGCCGTAGCCTTCGACCTGGATGCGTTTTTCGTCAATGCCCAGGTCCACCAGCACATCAGCCACCGACTGCGCGCGGTCGCGGGACAGCTTGAGGTTTTCCTGCTCGCCACCGGTGCTATCGGTGTAGCCCTCGATGCGCACCACCCGCTTGGGGTTCAGTTGCAGGAACTGCACGACTTTCAACACCGTGCGGTTGGCCGAGTTTTTCAGCTCCGCCTCGCCAGTGTCGAACAACACATCGCCCAGGGTCATGACCAGGCCACGGTCGGTCTGGGTGGTGGCCAGGCTGGCGATCTGCTCTTCGAGCCACTTGCCCTGCTGCTGCACGCTGCTCAGCTTGTTTTCCCGCAGGGCCAGTTGCAAGCGCTGGCGCTCCAGTTCGAGCTTGGTAGCGCGCTCGGCATTCAGTGCCTGCTCGGTGTGTTCCCGCGCGATAGCACTGTAGCGCTGGCTGAGGTAGGCGTAATGCGCCACATCGGCACCGCTGCCCCAGTAGCTGGACAGACGATCGGCACGGGCCAGCGACTCGCCGGCACGGATCACATCCTTAGGCGCAAAGCGCAGCACATTGGCGTCTTCCTTGACCTTCTGAAAGTCGTTACCGGCCTGCTGCAACGCCTGCTCACTGTTCGGATGGCTGGCGCAACCGCCCAATACAGCGCTGCCCAGCAGCAACGCGGTACTCACGCTGCGGATCAACGGGCTCATTGGGCTTCTCCCAATTGCAGTTGCTTGCGCAGGCGCGTGATACGGGTATTGAGTACGTTCAACTGCTCCTGACTCTTGTGGGTCAGTACTTGCGCCTCGGCCAGGCGCGCGTCCAGCTCGGCCTGTTCGGCCTGCATACGCGCGTCCTTGTAGGACTGCCTGGCCATGTCGGCCCTGGCGCGGGTGAACTTGTCTTCGGCCAGTTTCAGCTCAGGGGATTCATCGGCACTGGCGCCCACTGCACTGGCTTGTTCCAGGGCTTGCTGGGTGAGGCGTATTTGTTCATTCGGCGCAGGATCGGCTGCACATCCCGCCAGCGTTACAACGGCGAGGGCCGCGAAAAGAGGTCGAAGCGTCACTGAAAATCCCTACTTTGTTGGGGTGCCGACGGGTTGCTGCAACTGCGCTTTCCAACGCTCGAGGTTGCTCTGCAATGCAGCTTGCGCCACACCGGACCCGGGCAATTCTGTCATCTTTTTGGCCAACTGTCCGCGCAGCCACGGATCATTGCAGGCCGAGTTATGGGAAATCGCCAGGTACAGACCGGGTTGATCAATGGGAATGTCCCGCGCGACCAGGTCATTGCTCATGCCCAGCGACTGGGCCATGGCCATGCCGGAATAACGCCCGGCGAGCACATAGTCCACCTCGCCCAGCAGCAGTTTCTGGAACGCCGGCGTCAGGTTCGGCAGCTTTTGCAGGGTGAGTTGCTGGGTGGCCAAGGTCTCGAAAGCGGCGCTTAAACGCGCCCGTTCCGATACCGCGCCCTTATGGCCTTGCAAGTCGGCGGCCGTGTGGTAGGCCAGGGCTGAGTCCTTGCGGGTCCATACCAGGTAGTCGATCTGCACCAGCGCCGGGTGGATATAGTCGAGGTTTTCCAGCTCACCCAGGTTCAGCGGTGCGTCGGCGAGGATGTCCATGCGCCCGCTGCGCACTTCGTCCAGCGCCAGGGAGCGTTTGCCGCCATAGAGCAGGTCGATTTTCAGACCGAGGTCCTTGGCTACGCTCTGCAACACATCGGCAGTGGCACCGATCAGGTGCGTAGGGTCTTGTGGGTCGCGCCACAGCAACGGCGGCGCATCCGGGCTGCCGGTGATCACCAGGCGGTCGCATTTGCCGGCGGCCAGTGACAATTCTGGCAGCAGCGTGAAGCCCAGCAGTACGGCCCAGGGGCGCAGTTCCATGGCGAAGTTCTCCGGTGTTCAAAAAGGCGCGGCAAAAAAAAGCCCGGTCACAAGGACCGGGCTCTTTATAAGTGAAGCGGCTGGATTAGACCAGCTTCTCCAGCTCAGGTACGGCTTCGAACAAGTCCGCCACCAGGCCGTAATCGGCCACCTGGAAGATCGGCGCTTCTTCGTCCTTGTTGATCGCAACGATCACTTTGGAGTCTTTCATGCCGGCCAGGTGCTGGATCGCGCCGGAGATACCGACGGCGATGTACAGCTGTGGCGCGACGATCTTGCCGGTCTGGCCGACCTGCATGTCGTTGGGTACGAAACCTGCGTCGACGGCCGCGCGGGAAGCGCCGACCGCAGCGCCCAGCTTGTCGGCCAGGGCGTACAGGTGCTTGAAGTTGTCACCGTTCTGCATGCCTCGGCCGCCGGAAACGACGATCTTGGCAGCGGTCAGCTCAGGACGGTCCGACTTGGCCAGTTCTTCGCCAACAAAGCTCGACGTGCCCGCGTCGTGGGCAGCCGCCACAGCTTCAACGGCAGCCGAACCGCCTTCGGCAGCGACCGGGTCGAAACCGGTGGCACGCACGGTGATCACTTTGATAGCAGCGCTCGATTGCACGGTGGCAATGGCGTTACCAGCGTAGATCGGGCGCTTGAAGGTGTCGGCGCTTTCGACCGAGATGATCTCGGAGATCTGGTCAACGTCCAGCTGCGCGGCAACGCGTGGCAGGATGTTTTTGCCGTTGGACGTGGCGGCGGCCAGAACGTGGCTGTAGGCCTTGCCCAGTTCGGCAGCCAGCGGTGCAACGTTTTCCGGCAACTGGTGCGCGTAGGCGGCGTTTTCGGCCAGCAGTACTTTGCTCACGCCAGCGATTTTTGCAGCCGCTTCAGCCACGGCGCCCGCGCCTTGACCGGCGACCAGTACGTGAATGTCGCCACCGATTTTAGCGGCGGCCGCCACAGTGTTCAGGGTGGCCGGGGCCACGACCTTGTTGTCGTGTTCAGCGATTACCAGGATAGTCATGGTCAGATCACCTTCGCTTCGTTTTTCAGTTTCTCGACCAGTTCTGCAACCGACTTGACCTTGATGCCCGCGCTGCGTGCAGCCGGTGCTTCAACCTTGACGGTCTTGTTGGTGGAGGCGGTGGAAACGCCCAAAGCGTCCGGAGTGACCGACTCAAGCGGCTTCTTCTTGGCTTTCATGATGTTTGGCAGGGACGCATAGCGCGGCTCGTTCAAACGCAGGTCGGTGGTGACGATGGCCGGCAGTTTCAACGAAACGGTCTGTGCGCCGCCGTCGATTTCACGGGTCACCGCCACGCTGTCGCCGCTCACTTCGACTTTGGACGCGAAGGTGCCTTGGCCGTAACCGGTCAGGGCAGCCAGCATCTGGCCAGTCTGGTTGTTGTCGCTGTCGATGGCCTGCTTGCCGAGGATCACCAGCTGCGGCTGTTCCTTGTCGACAACGGCTTTGAGCAGCTTGGCCACGGCCAGGGAGGTCAGCTCTTCAGCGGACTCGACCAGGATGGCGCGGTCGGCACCCAGTGCCAGGGCGGTGCGCAACTGCTCTTGAGCAGTGGTCGGGCCGATGGAAACCACCACGATTTCAGTCGCCACGCCTTTCTCTTTCAGGCGGACGGCTTCTTCCACGGCGATTTCGCAGAACGGGTTCATCGACATTTTGACGTTGGCAAGGTCGACGCCGGAATTGTCCGCCTTGACGCGAACTTTCACGTTGTAATCGACAACGCGTTTGACAGCTACAAGAACCTTCATGGATTCCTCGTTACTCTCCGGTGAAAAGAAAGTCGCCTAGGCGAACCTGGCGGTTGATGCTCGTCGGCACACAAGGGCACCTCCAAAAACCGCGGCATACGAATCAGCAATGGTGATGACCGTTCGTCAGTGGTGACCCTAAGGTCATGCCCGCTCACGGCGTGTAAACTGCGCGAATTCACTCGCCCGCGCTTCACCTCTTTTGCCCCTGCCCTGCCTTTGGACGTACGCCTGAAACCTGCCGTTTGCTTACGGTATTCGCAAAACCGACCGTATATTGACCGGAACGCCATTTCTGGTCAACACAGCAAAAGGGTCACTCACACGCGGCGTTGTTTTGATTCTGCTAGCGCTCCAACAATTCAAACAAACGTTTGTATTGGCCCCTGAGAGTGGTGTAGATATACTCCGCCACCTAGAGAGACAGGTGGGTCATCCCTTGCCGTTCGTGCGCAGCGATGACAGACACGACACCGAACCTCCACCCCCATTAGAAAAAAAAACCTGTTGAGCCTTGAGTAGGAGATAGCCTGTGGAACGCGAATACATGGAATTCGACGTGGTCATCGTCGGCGCTGGTCCGGCAGGTCTGTCTGCCGCCTGCCGCCTGAAGCAGAAGGCCGCCGAAGCCGGTAAGGAAATCAGCGTCTGCGTGGTCGAGAAAGGCTCCGAAGTGGGCGCGCATATCCTCTCCGGTGCGGTGTTCGAACCCCGCGCCCTGAACGAACTGTTCCCGGACTGGAAAGAACTCGGCGCCCCGCTCAACACGCCGGTGGTACGCGATGACATCTATGTATTGCGCAGCCCCGAAGCCTCCACCAAGGTACCCGGCTTCTTTGTGCCCAAGACCATGCACAACGAAGGCAACTACATCATTTCCCTGGGCAACCTGTGCCGCTGGCTGGCTCAGCAGGCCGAGAACCTGGGCGTGGAAATCTACCCAGGCTTCGCCGCCCAGGAAGCGCTGTTCGACGAGAACGGCGTGGTGCGCGGGATCATCACCGGCGACCTCGGCGTCGACCGCGAAGGCAACCCGAAAGAAGGCCTTTACACCCCAGGCATGGAATTGCGTGGCAAGTACACACTGTTCGCCGAAGGCTGCCGTGGCCACATCGGCAAGCAGCTGATCCAGCGCTTCAAGCTGGACAGCGACGTCGACGCTCAGCATTACGGCATCGGCCTCAAGGAAATCTGGGAAATCGACCCGGCCAAGCACCAGCCAGGCCTGGTGGTGCACACCGCCGGTTGGCCGCTGGACATCATGAGCGCCGAAAACACCGGCGGTTCGTTCCTCTATCACCTGGAAAACAACCAGGTGGTCGTCGGCCTGATCGTCGACCTGTCCTACAGCAACGCCTTCCTGTCGCCGTTCGATGAGTTCCAGCGCCTCAAACACCACCCGGTACTCGCCCAATACCTGGAAGGCGGCAAACGCATCAGCTACGGCGCCCGTGCCATCTGCAAGGGCGGCCTGAACTCGTTGCCGAAGATGGTGTTCAAGGGCGGCGCGCTGATCGGTTGCGACCTCGGCACCCTGAACTTCGCCAAGATCAAAGGCAGCCACACCGCCATGAAGTCCGGCATGCTCGCCGCCGACGCCGTGGCCGATCGCCTGTTCGCCGAGTCCGAAGGCGGTGATGAACTGACCGCTTACGTCGACAGCTTCAAGTCCAGCTGGCTGTACGAAGAACTGTTCGCCACCCGCAACTTCGGCCCGGCGATGCACAAGTTCGGCCCGATCATCGGTGCCGGCTTCAACTGGTTCGACCAGAACATCCTGGGCGGCAAGATGCCGTTCACCCTGCACGACACCAAGCCGGACTACGCCTGCCTCAAGCTGGCCAAGGACAGCCAGAAGATCGACTACCCCAAACCCGACGGCAAGCTGAGCTTCGACAAGCTGAGCTCGGTGTTCATCTCCGGTACCAACCATGAAGAAGAACAACCCTGCCACCTGAAACTCAAAGACCCGAGCATCCCGATCGGCACCAACCTGCCGCTCTACGATGAACCGGCGCAACGCTACTGCCCGGCCGGCGTGTATGAAGTGATCACCCAGGAAGACGGCGAAAAACGCTTCCAGATCAACGCCCAGAACTGCGTGCACTGCAAGACCTGTGACATCAAGGACCCTTCGCAGAACATCACCTGGGTCACGCCGGAAGGCGCGGGCGGGCCGACTTACCCGAATATGTAAGCCAAAAGAAGGCTCCCAGATGGGAGCCTTTTTTATAACCGACACAAATTAGATGTGGGAGTGGGCTTTTGTGGGAGCGGGCTTGCTCGCGAATGCGGTGTGTCAGTCAAACATGCTCTAACTGAACGACCGC
>NZ_JBSVVZ010000105.1:0-13766 GCF_054071875.1 Pseudomonas sp. SDO524_S393
AGTCAGCACATCAGTTACTGGCACACCGCATTCGCGAGCAAGCCCGCTCCCACAGGGTTTTGTGGTGTGTGGGTTAGCCGCGCTTGGTCAGGCCCATCTTCACGCGGCCTTCGGCCGGGGTCATGACCCGCGCGCCCAGGCGGCTGAGGATTTCACTGGCGCGTTCCACCAGTTGGCCGTTGGTGGCGAGCACGCCTTTGTCCAGCCACAAGTTGTCTTCCAGACCCACCCGCACGTTGCCGCCCAGCAGCACCGCTTGCGCCGCCATCGGCATTTGCATGCGACCGATACCGAAACCGGCCCACACCGCATCGGCAGGCAGGTTGTCGACCATGGCTTTCATGGTGGTGGTGTCGGCGGGCGCGCCCCATGGGATGCCCAGGCACAGTTGGAACAGTGGGTTGTCGAGCAGGCCTTCCTTCATCATCTGCTTGGCGAACCACAGGTGGCCGGTGTCGAAGATTTCCAGCTCGGCCTTCACGCCCAGCTCTTGAATGCGTTTGGCGCCCGCGCGCAGTTGCGCCGGGGTGGAGACGTAAATGGTGTCGCCGTCGCCGAAGTTCAGGGTGCCGCAGTCCAGCGTGCAGATTTCCGGCAACAGCGCTTCCACATGGGCCAGGCGCGTCAGCGGGCCGACCAGGTCGGTGTTGGGGCCGAACTCCATCGGGTTCTCGCCGCCGCCGATTTCCAGGTCGCCGCCCATGCCGGCGGTGAGGTTGACGATGATGTCCACGTCGGCCTCGCGAATGCGCTCCATCACCTCGCGGTACAGCGCCACGTCGCGGCTGAATTTACCGGTCTCGGGGTTGCGTACATGGCAATGCACGACGGTGGCACCGGCCTTGGCGGCTTCCACGGCAGCGGCGGCGATTTGCTTGGGGGTGACCGGTACGTGCGGGCTTTTGGCGGTGGTGTCGCCAGCACCGGTGAGTGCGCAGGTGATGATGACGTCGTGGTTCATGAGGCAGGTTCCTTACAGGCGTGGTGGTGCCGTTCGCAGCCAGGAGCGGCTGCGAAACGGTGGTTCGAATCAGGTTATTTGCTGGTCAATTGCAGGTTGGCTGCGGCGGGCTTGCCGTCGAAAGTGGTCACACCTTCCAGCCAGCGGGCCTGGTCTTGCGGGTGATCCTTGAGCCACTGCTTGGCGGACTCGATGGCATCCTTGTGGTCCAGCAAAGGCTGCATCATCCGGCTCTCGTCAGCGGCAGTGAAGGTGAGGTTGGTCAGCAGTTTGTGCACGTTGGGGCACTGTTCGGCATAGTTCGGCGCGGTAACGCTCCATACCGTGGCCATGCCTTCGTTCGGGCCCAGCGCATCGTCACTGCCGGAGAGGTACGTCATGGCGACGTTGACGTTCATCGGGTGCGGCGCCCAGCCGAAGAACACCACGGCCTCCTTGCGACGCACGGCGCGGTCGACGGCGGCGAGCATGCCGGCTTCGCTGGACTCCACCAGCTGGAACTTGCCCAGGCCGAACTGGTTCTTGGCGATCATCGCCTTGATCTGGGTGTTGGCGCCCGAGCCCGGTTCGATGCCGTAGATCTTGCCGCCCAGCTCTTTTTCGAACTTGGCGATGTCAGCGAAGGTCTTCAAACCCTTGTCCGCCAGGTAAGTCGGCACGGCGAGGGTGGCACGGGCGTCTTCCAGGCTTGGCTTGTCGAGGACCTTGACTTGCTTGGCGTCGACGAACGGCGTGATGGTCTGGGTCATCAGCGGGTTCCAGTAGCCGAGGAACAAGTCCAGGCGCTGGTCGCGGATGCCGGCGAAGATGATTTGCTGGGAAGCGCTGGTTTGTTTGGTCTTGTAGCCGAGGCCGTCGAGCAGTACTTGGGTCATGGCGCTGGTGGCGATTACGTCGGTCCAGTTCACCACGCCCATGCGCACGTTCTGGCAGGACGCCGCGTCGGCGGCCAGTACGTTGGTGCTCAAGATGGCGCTGGCGCTGAGTGCAAGCACGCAGCGGCTGATCAGTCGGTTCATGGTGGATCCCTCGGCAGGTCGTTATTGTGGGGTCCGGCGTCTTTGTGCGCCGTGAGGCCAAGTTACGCAAGCTTGGGGGCGACAAAACGCACGGCGGCGACCAGCTCTTGCACTGCAGCGACCTGCCCCCTTGAATCCACCCGAGAACGGGAGTATCACAGTGCCACGCTGCCCGTCCTACGAGAGCGCCACCATGTCCCAGGATTTCTACTTTTTGCTGATGCCGGGTTTCTCGGCCATCGGCTTTATCTCTGCGCTGGAACCGCTGCGGGTGGCCAACCGCTTTCGTGGCGAGCTGTACCGCTGGCATGTGTTGAGTGCCGACGGCGGCGCGGTGCTGGCGAGCAATGGCATGTCGGTCAATGCCGACGCTGCGCTGGAGCCGCTGAAAAAGGGCTCGACGTTGTTAGTGGTGGCAGGCTTCGAACCGTTGCAGTTCGCCACACCCGCCCTGGAACACTGGCTGCGCCGCCTTGACCACGACGGCGTGACCCTGGGCGCCATCGACACCGGCGCCTGCGTGCTCGCCGAAGCGGGCTTGCTGGACGGTCACCGCCTGACCCTGCACTGGGAAGCCATCGACGCGTTCAAGGAGTCCTATCCGCACCTCACCGTGACTCAGGAACTGTTCGAGATCGACCGCCGCCGCATTACCTGCGCCGGCGGGACGGCCTCCATCGACCTGATGCTCGACCTGATCGCCCAGGCCCATGGCCCGGAACTGGCCATCCAGGTGTCCGAACAGTTTGTGCTCGGCCGCATCCGCCCGCGCAAAGACCACCAGCGCATGCAGATCGCCACACGCTATGGCATCAACAACAAGAAGTTGGTGCAGGTGATCGGTGAGATGGAGCAGCACACCGAACCGCCCTTGAGCACCCTGGCCCTGGCCGAGGCGATCAAAGTGACGCGCCGCCAACTGGAGCGCCTGTTCCGTCTGCATTTGAACGACACCCCCAGCAACTTCTACCTCGGCCTGCGCCTGGAAAAAGCCCGGCAGCTCTTGCGTCAAAGCGACATGAGCGTGCTGGAGGTGAGTATTGCGTGCGGGTTCGAGTCGCCGTCGTATTTCACCCGCAGTTACAGGGCGCGGTTTGCGAAATGTCCGAGGGAGGACCGGCGACGGGAGGTGGTTTGATCGTTTTTTAGCCAATTATAGTGGCGACTATAAATTATAGTTGCCGCCATAATTGGGTATAAAACTCGGTTCAGGGATTGGCAATTGCACTGTCACCGCGCGAGTTCTGAGTGCGCACCTATCTGTGGGAGCTGTGGCTTATTTCTTCAGCAGGGCCGAACAGGCCGCTTTGTAGGCTTCATGCTGGTACTTGTTCAGCGTCGCTGGCAGTTCAAAGTTGTGCTTCTTGTTCTGCGCATTGATGGTCTGCGGTGACAGCAACATCACCTCAACACCTTCCAGTAGTTGAAGCACCCCCTCAATCTTGAACGTGGTCGGGCCGCCGGCAAATTCGCCTTTCTTGCTGCGTTTCTTGATGGCGATGCGCTCAATGGCGTTGTCCTGCACAAACGCCTTCACCTGCGCCGCAAAGGCTTTGACGTTGGCCGCTTCATCGTCGTCTTCCAGGGCGATTTTCTTGGTGGCCAGGGCGACATGGGCCAGCGCCCCGTTTTCCAGGGAAGCGACAGCGATGATGGCTTCGCTGCCTTTGATTTCGATGCCGCAGAGGGTCATGGAGATGCCTTGAATAGGTGAGGGGAGCAAAGGGTAGCAGGCTTCGGTGTGACCGCTGGTCGGATCAGGCGGCCAACCTGTTATTTATGACAGTAGACCCTGGTTGAGGCCGACCTTAGATTGGCATAACGGGCTATCAGTGGGTTCGACGGCCTTTCTGCAAAAGGAATTGCGCCATGAACATCCGCAAGGAAATCCGCACGTTGAGCGCGATCGAGCGGCAGGATTTCATCGACGCGCTGCTGACCCTCAAGCGCACCGGCGGTTACGACAAATACGTCCATTGGTACCAAGCGGCCCTGTTGCCCGCCATTCATCTGCACGAGCCCTACGACCCGCATTACCGCAGCGCTGCCCATAAGGGCCCGGCCTTCCTGCCGTGGCACCGGGAGCTGTTGCGACAGTTCGAAGAGGCCCTTCAAAGGATCAATCCGGACGTTGCGTTGCCTTACTGGGACTGGACCCTCGACGCGTCGAATCCCATCGACTCCCCGCTCTGGCGCGAAGATTTCCTGGGCGCCAATGGCGATCCCGAAGATCAATGGCGCGTGCAGGACGGCGCATTTGCCGAGCGCTGGGGACATTGGCCGGTACCGGCCCGTCCCGATCACGGCTTGCCAGGCACGGGGCTCAAGCGTCGGTTCGGCCAGTGGATCAGCTCACTGCCGACCCTGGATGACGTGCAGATGGCCTTGGGCGAAAGCCTCTACGACGAGCCGAATTACACCGCAAGCCCGTTCAATAGAGGGTTTCGCAACCGACTGGAAGGCTGGGTGACCCAGCGGGGCGACCCGCGGGTCACGACGCCCGGTGTGCAGCTGCACAACCGGGTGCACCTGTGGGTCGGTGGCAATCTGTCGACAATGGCTGCGCCACAGGACCCGGTCTTTTTCCTGCACCACTGTTTCATCGACAAGATCTGGGCGGACTGGCAGGCGCAAAGCCTGCTGGACCGACCGGCCCTGGCGCCGCATTACTGCCCGATGGTGAACGGCCCGCCCGGGCATAACTTCGACGACGTGATCACGCCCTGGAAAGGGCGTATCCGTGATGTCCTGGAAATAGACGCGCTGGGCTATCGCTACGCCCCCAGCCCGAACGTGGCGTGCAGCCCGTTCAAACCGCCCTTCATGGCGTAACTCGCAGCTTATTCCTGCCCGATCGACTCCAAAAACTCCGACCGCTCGTCGCTCATCCGCGCCAGGCAATCGTTTTGCTCGATGGCATAGGCCTTGGTGCCGCTCACGGCAGGGAAGGTGTCGACGGCGCAATCGGCGTCGCGCAATTTTTCCCACTTCTGCTGGGCATCCTTCAGACGAGCGGTAATGTCCGCCAGCTTGGTCTTGTCACGGCCATAAGTCGACGCCATGCGCTCGAGCAGGCCCTGATAGTTGTCTTTCAGCAGTTGTTCGGCGGTGGTTTTGTTGTAGGTGGCGCATTCCAGGGTTTGCTTGTCGTTTTCGATGCCATCGCACGGCGTGTTGTCGGTGTCTTCAGCCGCGTGTGCGGTGGTTGCGATGAGTGCCAAAGCCAGGAAAATCGATTTCATTGCGCCGTCTCATATCAGGTGATGCGGAATTCTGGCCCAAGCGTAAGACAAATAACAGCCGCCAGTCAGACGTGTCATAGCAGCCTTTGTCGTGGATTGACGCTTTCGGCAATTCCCCTGTCGTTTTTGCACCCGGCTCTGTCGGCCCCTGGGCATATGCTGGCCCCAAAGCGCCGGCAGACGATTCGGCGCATGAATCGCCAATAAGGGGACGCCTGATGAGCCCAGCCGAATTGCACGCCGACAGCATCGTTATCGACGGGCTGATTATTGCCAAGTGGAACCGCGACCTGTTCGAGGACATGCGCAAAGGGGGCCTGACCGCCGCCAACTGCACGGTGTCGGTGTGGGAAGGCTTCCAGGCCACTATCAATAACATCGTGGCCAGCCAGACCCTGATCCGTGAAAACAGCGACCTGGTGATCCCGGTGAAAACCACCGCCGATATCCGTCGCGCCAAGGAACTGGGCAAGACCGGCATCATCTTCGGCTTCCAGAACGCCCATGCCTTCGAAGACCAGCTCGGTTACGTCGAGATCTTCAAGCAGCTCGGCGTCGGTGTGGTGCAGATGTGCTACAACACCCAGAACCTGGTGGGTACCGGCTGCTACGAGCGCGACGGCGGCCTGTCGGGTTTTGGTCGCGAGATCGTCGGCGAAATGAACCGTGTCGGCATCATGTGCGACCTGTCCCATGTCGGCTCCAAAACCAGCGAAGAAGTCATCCTCGAATCGAAAAAACCGGTGTGCTACTCCCACTGCCTGCCGTCCGGGCTTAAAGAGCACCCGCGCAACAAGTCCGATGAAGAACTCAAGTTCATCGCCGACCACGGCGGGTTTGTCGGCGTGACCATGTTCGCGCCGTTCCTGGCCAAGGGCATCGATTCGACCATCGACGACTACGCCGAAGCCATCGAATACACCATGAACATCGTAGGTGAAGACGCCATCGGCATCGGCACTGACTTCACCCAGGGCCACGGCCAGGATTTCTTCGAAATGCTGACCCACGACAAGGGCTACGCCCGCCGCCTGACCAACTTCGGCAAGATCATCAACCCGCTGGGCATCCGCACCGTGGGCGAGTTCCCCAACCTCACCGAGACCCTGCTCAAGCGCGGTCACAGCGAGCGCGTGGTGCGCAAGATCATGGGCGAAAACTGGGTGAACGTTTTAAAAGATGTTTGGGGCGAATAAGCCACCGCTCTCCTAATCCTTAACCCGCTGCCCTTCGCGCAGCGGGCATCCAAACGAATTTTCCGGAGTTAAGTTTCCATGGCCAAGATCGCCCCGCAATTGCCTATCGAAGTCGACAGCGAAACCGGTGTCTGGACCTCCGACGCCCTGCCGATGCTGTACGTGCCGCGCCATTTCTTCGTCAACAACCACATCGGCATCGAAGAAGTGCTGGGCGCCGAGGCCTATGCCGAAATCCTCTACAAGGCCGGCTACAAGTCCGCCTGGCACTGGTGCGAAAAAGAAGCCGAATGCCATGGCCTGGAAGGCGTCGCGGTGTTCGAGCATTACATGAAGCGCCTGTCGCAACGCGGCTGGGGCCTGTTCAAGATCCAGGACATCGACCTCGACAAAGGCACCGCCAGCGTCAAGCTGGAACATTCGGCGTTCGTCTACGTGTACGGCAAGGTCGGGCGCAAGGTCGACTACATGTTCACCGGCTGGTTTGCCGGCGCCATGGACCAGATTCTGCAAGCCCGCGGCAGCCAGGTCCGCACCGTCGCAGAGCAAGTCTACGGAGGCTCCGAAGAGGGCCACGATGACGGCCTGTTCACCGTCAAGCCGTTGTAAGCCGAGGACCGTGCCATGGCTTTCGAAGCAATGTTCCAGCCGATCCAGATCGGCAAGCTGACCATCCGCAACCGCGTGCTCAGTACCGCCCACGCCGAGGTGTATGCCACCGACGGCGGGATGACCACCGACCGCTATGTGAAGTATTACGAAGAGAAAGCCAAGGGCGGTATCGGCCTGGCGATCTGCGGCGGTTCCTCGGTGGTCGCCATCGACAGCCCGCAGGAGTGGTGGAGCTCGGTGAACCTGTCCACCGACCGCATCATCCCGCATTTCCAGAACCTGGCCGACGCCATGCACAAGCATGGCGCCAAGATCATGATCCAGATTACTCACATGGGCCGTCGCTCGCGGTGGGACGGCTTCAACTGGCCGACGCTGATGTCGCCGTCCGGCGTGCGTGAGCCGGTGCACCGTGCGACCTGCAAAACCATCGAGCCGGAAGAAATCTGGCGTGTGATCGGCAACTACGCCAGCGCCGCCAAGCGCGCCAAGGCCGGTGGCCTGGACGGCGTGGAACTGTCGGCGGTGCACCAGCACATGATCGACCAGTTCTGGAGCCCGCGCGTCAACAAGCGTACCGACGAATGGGGCGGCAGCTTCGAAGGCCGCATGAAGTTCGGCCTGGAAGTGTTGAAAGCCGTGCGCGCCGAAGTCGGTGACGACTTCTGTGTGGGCATGCGTATCTGTGGTGACGAGTTCCACCCGGACGGCCTGTCCCACGAGGACATGAAGCAGATCGCCAAGTACTACGACGACACCGGCATGCTCGATTTCATCGGCGTGGTGGGCTCGGGTTGCGACACCCACAACACCCTGGCCAACGTGATCCCGAACATGAGTTACCCACCCGAGCCGTTCCTGCACCTGGCGGCCGGTATCAAGGAAGTGGTCAAGGTCCCGGTGCTGCACGCGCAGAACATCAAGGACCCCAACCAGGCCACGCGCATTCTGGAAGGCGGCTATGTGGACATGGTCGGCATGACCCGTGCGCACATCGCCGACCCGCACCTGATCACCAAGATCAAGATGGGCCAGGTGGACCAGATCAAGCAGTGCGTCGGCGCCAACTATTGCATCGACCGCCAGTACCAGGGCCTGGATGTGCTGTGCATCCAGAACGCCGCGACTTCCCGTGAATACATGGGCGTGCCGCACATCATCGAGAAATCCACCGGGCCCAAGCGCAAAGTCGTGGTGGTCGGTGCCGGCCCTGCCGGGATGGAAGCCGCACGGGTGGCTGCCGAACGTGGCCACGACGTGACCCTGTTCGAGAAGAAAGAATTTATCGGCGGGCAGATCACCACGGCATCCAAGGCCCCGCAGCGTGACCAGATCGCCGGCATCACCCGCTGGTTCCAGCTGGAGCTGGCGCGTCTGAAAGTCGACCTGCGCCTGGGTGTGGCCGCCGATGCCGATACCATCCTGGACTTGCGTCCGGACGTGGTGGTGCTGGCAGTGGGCGGCACTCCAAACGTGGAGCAGAACGAACACTGGGGCGCCGCCGAAGGGCTGGTGGTCAGCAGCTGGGACGTGCTCGACGGCAAGGTCGCGCCGGGCAAGAACGTGCTGGTGTACGACACCATCTGTGAATTCACCGGCATGTCGGTGGCGGATTTCCTTGCGGACAAAGGCAGCCAGGTCGAGATCGTCACCGACGACATCAAGCCGGGCGTGGCCATCGGCGGTACGTCGTTCCCGACCTACTACCGCAGCATGTACCCCAAGGAAGTGATCATGACCGGCGACATGATGCTGGAAAAGGTCTACCGCGAAGGTGACAAGCTGGTGGCCGTGCTGGAGAACGAATACACCGGCGCCAAAGAGGAACGGGTGGTGGACCAGGTGGTGGTCGAGAACGGCGTGCGTCCGGACGAAGCCATCTACTACGCGCTCAAGGAAGGCTCGCGCAATAAAGGCCAGATCGACGTCGAAGCGCTGTTTGCGATCCAGCCGCAACCGTGCCTGAGCGAGTCGGGAGACGGGTACTTGCTGTTCCGCATCGGTGACTGTGTGGCGCAGCGCAATACCCACGCTGCGATCTATGACGCCCTGCGCTTGTGCAAGGATTTCTAGGAAACCACCGAACCACGGTGTACTCGATTTAAATGTGGGAGCTGATCAATGTGGGAGCCGGGCTTGCCCGCGATGCAGGCGACTCGGTCTTGAGTGAAACCGAGGCGATGCCATCGCAGGCAAGCCAGCTCCCACATTGATCCGGTTCCCATGCAAGACCTGCGTGGTCTTTGGGAGCTTCACCATGCTGAACACCCTTCTTCCCATCCTGCTATTCGCCGCCCTGGGCCTCGCCGTCCTCGGCGCCCTGCGCCGGGTGAACATGTGGCGCCGTGGGCGTGCGTCCAAAGTCGATTTGCTGGGCGGCCTGCTGGCCATGCCCAAGCGCTACATGGTCGACCTGCACCATGTGGTCGCCCGCGACAAATACATCGCCAATACCCACGTCGCCACGGCGCTGGGTTTTGTGCTGTCGGCGTTGCTGGCGATTCTGGTGCACGGTTTCGGCCTGCAAAGCCGCATCCTCGGCTACGCGCTGTTGCTGGCGTCGGTGCTGATGTTCGTTGGTGCCACGTTTGTGTACCTGCGTCGGCGCAACCCGCCGTCGCGTCTGTCCAAAGGCCCGTGGATGCGCCTGCCGAAAAGCCTCATGGCGTTTTCGGTGAGCTTCTTCCTGGTGACCTTGCCGGTGGCCGGGATTCTGCCGGCAGACTTCGGCGGCTGGCTGCTGGCAGCGCTACTGAGCGTGGGCGTGCTGTGGGGCGTGAGCGAGATGTTCTTCGGCATGACCTGGGGCGGCCCGATGAAGCATGCCTTCGCCGGCGCCCTGCACCTGGCCTGGCACCGTCGCGCCGAGCGTTTTGGCGGTGGTCGTTCCACGGGCTTGAAGCCGTTGGACCTCAGCGATAAGGCTGCGCCCCTGGGTGTGGAAAAACCCAAGGATTTCACCTGGAACCAACTGCTCGGTTTCGACGCCTGCGTGCAGTGCGGCAAATGCGAGGCCGCGTGCCCGGCGTTTGCCGCCGGCCAGCCGCTGAACCCGAAAAAACTCATCCAGGACATGGTGGTCGGCCTGGCCGGTGGCACCGACGCCAAGTTCGCCGGCAGCCCTTATCCTGGCAAAGCCATTGGCGAGCACAGCGGCAACCCGCATCAACCGATCGTCAACGGCCTGGTGGACGCCGAGACCTTGTGGTCCTGCACCACCTGCCGCGCCTGCGTGGAAGAGTGCCCGATGATGATCGAACACGTGGACGCGATCGTCGACATGCGCCGCCACCTCACCCTGGAAAAGGGCGCCACTCCGAACAAGGGCGCTGAAGTCCTGGAAAACCTGATCGCCACCGACAACCCCGGCGGTTTCGCTCCGGGTGGTCGCCTGAACTGGGCGGCGGACCTGAACCTGCCGCTGCTCAGCGACAAAGGCAGCACCGACGTGCTGTTCTGGGTCGGTGACGGCGCCTTCGATATGCGCAACCAACGCACCTTGCGCGCGTTCGTCAAAGTGCTGAAAGCCGCCGGCGTCGACTTCGCCGTGCTGGGCCTGGAAGAGCGCGACAGCGGTGACGTGGCCCGTCGCCTGGGCGATGAAGCCACCTTCCAACTGCTGGCCTCGCGCAATATCCAGACCCTGGCCAAATACAGCTTCAAGCGCATCGTCACCTGCGATCCCCACAGTTTCCATGTGCTGAAAAACGAGTACGGCGCCTTCAACGGCAATTACCGGGTGCAGCACCACAGCACGTTCATGGCCGAGTTGATCGGCGAGGGTGCGCTGAACCTGGGCCAGCACAAGGGCAATAGCGTGACTTATCACGACCCGTGTTACCTGGGCCGCTACAACGGCGAGTACGAGGCACCGCGCCAAGTACTGCGGGCGCTGGGCATCGAGGTCAAGGAGATGCAACGTTCGGGCTTCCGTTCACGCTGCTGCGGCGGTGGCGGCGGGGCGCCGATCACCGACATTCCCGGCAAGCAGCGGATCCCCGACATGCGCATGGAAGACATCCGCGAGACCGGCGCCGAGCTGGTGGCCGTGGGTTGTCCACAGTGCACGGCGATGCTTGAGGGTGTGGTTGAACCGCGTCCACTGATCAAGGACATCGCCGAACTGGTAGCCGATGCGTTGCTCGAAGACGCCGCACCGGCCAAAGCCCCGATCAAACGCCCTGTCCAACAAACGTCTGCGGAGGTGCACTGATGAGCGACATTATCCGCCGCGACCCACGCGCTGAGTGGATCGCCCGCAACCGTCTGCACCCGCTGCACGCGGCCATGCAGCCGGTACAACACAGTTGGATGGGCCCCAATGGCGTCATCCGCAAGAACCTGCATGGCGTCGGTTTCATCGGTCCCAATGGCATCAAGCGGATCGACCGCAGTGGCGCCCAACAGGGCGGCGCTGCCAAGCGCACGGCGGCAGTGGAGGTGCAACTGCCGCTGCATCAAGTAGCGGCGCCGGCGTTCTACATCAACGTGGTGCCGGACATGGTCGGTGGCCGCTTGAGCAGCCACGACCGCGACGTGCTCGGCCTTGCCCGGCAACTCGCCGGCAGCGACGGTGCAGTGCTGGCGGTTGTGTTCGGTGAGCACAAGGAAAGTGCTTTCGACACCGCCGGTGTGGACCGTCTGCTGGTGCTGGATGGGCGCGAATTCGACGGTTATTCACCGGAACAACGGGTTCAAGGCCTGCGAGCTGTGGATAACCAATTCAATCCCCGTCACTGGCTGCTGCCGGACAGTCGCAGTGGTGGCGGCGAGCTGGGTCGGCGCTTTGCCGCCAGCCTCAAGGAACGCCCGGCCACACGCGTCTGGCAGATCAAGGGCGAAGAGTGCATCGGCCGCGCCGGTGCGGGCCAGGAGGATTTGGCCCGCCCATTGCCGCGCCTGATTCTGGCTGCCGTGGAATGTGCCGAGCCCGTCAGCGAGACCCGCCACGAAGTGTTGCCGGTTGAGTTATCCACAGCTCTGGCGCGCAGCCTGCCGCGTATCGAGGACCTGGGTGCGGTGGCGGTGGACCCGGCGGCCATTCCCATGGCCGAGGCGGAGTTCATTTTCTCTGGCGGCAACGGCGTGAAGGACTGGGCGTTGTTTCACCAGACCGCCGCTGCCCTGGGCGCCACCGAAGGCGCGTCGCGGGTGGCGGTGGACGACGGTTTCATGGCCCGAGACCGTCAGGTGGGTGCCAGCGGCACCTGGGTTACGGCGCGGGTGTATGTGGCCGTGGGGATTTCCGGGGCGATCCAGCACCTGCAAGGCATTGGCGCCTGCGACAAGGTGGTGGCGATCAACCTCGACCCGGGTTGCGACATGATCAAGCGTGCCGACCTGTCGGTGATCGGCGAAAGCGCCGCAATTCTGCAAGCCTTGATCGTTGCGGTCGAGGCTTACCGCAACGGCGCCAAGCGCGATGCGGCTTGAGGATATGGCCATGACCACGAATGTAATCAGCCTGGTGTCCATCGGCGCCCACCCCACCTCCGGGCGCCCGCGCCGTGCCGAACAGGACGCGCGCGCTGTCGAGCTGGGGCTGCAATTGGCTGGGGATAAGTTGCACGTGCTGCATGCCGGCGACATCGGCGAACCGACTCTGCGCAGCTACCTGGGCATGGGCTTGCCGCAGTTGCATGTGCTGGAGCAACCGGCGGGCAGCGATGCCTTGCCGGTGCTCAGCGACTACCTGCGCGAAGCCGGGGCCCAGGTGGTCCTGACCGGTAGCCAGGCGGAAACCGGCGAAGGTTCGGGCATGCTGCCGTTCCTGCTGGCCGAACAATTGGGTTGGCCGTTGATTGTCGGGCTGGCCCAGGTCGAGTCCATCGACGGCGGCGTGGCTCATGTGCTGCAGGCCTTGCCCCGTGGCCAGCGCCGCCGCTTGAAGGTGCGCTTGCCCTTCCTGGCCACGGTGGATAACGCCGCGCCCAAGCCTCGGCAAAGTGCCTACGGCCCTGCGCAACGTGGCGAGCTGGCAGCCCATGAGGTGGAAGTTGAAGAAGACGAGTTATTCACAGGCGCCGTGCTGCAACCGGCCAAGCCTCGGCCCAAGCGCCTCAAGGTGATCAAGGCCAAGAGCGGCGCGGACCGTATGAAGGCCGCGACGGCCAAGGCCAGTGGCGGCGGCGGGCAGGTGCTCAAGGGGCTGACGCCCGAAGCGGGCGCCGAAGCCATCCTCAAGTTGTTGGTTGAAGAGGGCGTCGTTCGCTGAACCCGATCAGGGATTGCGGTTTACCCACAATCCCTGTTGACCCATCTGTGGATAACCTGTTCGCGCCTGTCCACACCCCCGCAGAATCAAGCCCTGCAGCCCTCTGTACGAAAAACGACCAGGTTAACTCGCGGTTTTTCCTGGGGTTTTTCCACCGCTCGAACCCTTTCTGCACACAGACTTGCCCCCAAAGTCTGTTGGCGCTTCTGTGGATAAGATGTTCGCTATCAGCTGTAGCCCTTATTAATCGGGGCTTTCGGCGAGTCGTTCAAAAAACGATCAATTCCTGGTTTTTAGCCGATAAAAACCCTGAATGGCCCGGTTTATGAAGGTTCGATGCGCTTTTCCACAACGCTGCAAGCGTTGTCCACAATTGCTGTGGGTGGGTCTGTGGGTAAGTTGTTGGGTAACGGCTGGAGGGCTTGCTGCTTCAGGGCTGTAGGAGGATTGATCAGATTCTGAGCAATGTGGAGATAAAAATGTGGGAGCTGGCTTGCCTGCGATGACGGCAGTGAATTCACC
>NZ_JBSVVZ010000106.1:0-13681 GCF_054071875.1 Pseudomonas sp. SDO524_S393
ATGTGTAAACGATGTCTCCGGTTTCAGATGTAAACGATGTGTCCGGTTCTACACCGCGATATCGGTTCAGGCCGGCGACTTTTTCACGCGCAACGCCTTCGCCTTGGCCTCTACGCCGAGGTACATCGCCAGCGCGATCAGCAGGGGCAGAATAAAGTAGATCGCCCGGTACGCGATCAACCCGGCCAGCAAACTGCCCCTCGACGCTTCATGCTGCAACAGGGCAATGAACACGGCTTCCAGCACACCCAGCCCCGCCGGAATATGGGTGAGCACGCCGGCAATCGCGCTGATCAGCAACACCCCCAGCACCAGCGGATAATCCAGCTTGGCCGGCAGCAGGGTAAAGATCACCGCCGCCATCAGCGACCAGTTCAGCGCGCCGAGCATCAGCTGCACGCAGGCCATGCGCGGTGATGGCAGGTTGATTTCCATGCCGCGAATCGTCCACGCGCGCTTCTTCGAGAACTGGCAGGCCACCAGATAACCCAGGCTGACCAGTACCAACACCACGCCGATACCTTGCAACGCCGTGCTGCTGACTTTCCACCCCGGCGGCATGCTGACCAGCCCACTGCTGAACACCACCCCGGCGATGGCCATGTAGCCAAACCAGTTGGTGGCCAGGCTCAAACCGAGGATCTTGGCGATATTGCTGGTGCTCACCCCGAGCCGCGAGTACAGCCGGTAACGCATGGCGATGCCGCCGACCCAGGCGCTCAGGTTGAGGTTGAAGGCATAGCTGATGATGCCCACCGGCAAAATCTGCTTCCAGATCAGGTTCTGGCGGATATAGGTGCGGCCGATCAAGTCGAAGCTGGCGTACACCAGAAAACTGCACAGCGTCAGTGCGCCCGCGATCACCAGCGTGCGCACCTTGAAGTCGCCGAGGGTCTGCACCACTTCGCTCCAATCGATACGGCGGGCGAGCAGGGTGAACAGTACGATCAGCAGCAGGAAGAAGGCGATGGTCAGCGGTTTCTTCCAGCGCTTGAACCTGGATTCAGAGGTCATTGGCCGGACTCTCAACAGGTTTCAAACGGGGCTTGTGTGCTGGCAGCCAACCCGTCAACGCCGGGAAATGGCGCATCACATGAAACACCAGGAAACCCACGGTCAATCGCCACAACCACAGGCGCGGCTTGCGGTTCTCCGGCATCGTCTGGCAGTGCTGATGGGCGAGGGTTTCCAGGCGTTCGTAGAGCTGTTGGTTGAACGCGCGGTCGCGCACCAGCACGTTGGCTTCCAGGTTCAACGACAGGCTCAGAGGGTCCAGGTTGCTCGAGCCCACGGTGCTCCAGTCGTCATCCACCAGCGCAACCTTGCCGTGCAGCGGGCGCTGGCAATACTCATGAATCACCACGCCATCCTTGAGCAGGTAGTCATAGAGCATGCGTGCGGCCAACTTGGCCATAAGCACATCGGGCTGGCCTTGCATGATCAACTGCACGTGCACGCCACGGCGCGCGGCGTTGCGGATTTCCCGCAGCAGACGGTAGCCCGGGAAGAAGTAGGCGTTGGCGATCACCACCCGTGTGCGGGCCTTGCTCAAAGCCTGGATATACGCCTCTTCGATGTCGTCACGGTGCTGGACGTTGTCGCGGTAAATCAGCCGCACCAGACCGTCGCCCCGTTCGCCGGGCCACGGCGCCGGGCGTTGCTCGCGCCGCCGCCAACCGCGTCGCGTGCGCACCTGGCGGCCACTCTGGGCGAGGGTGAAATGATGCAGGTCGGCCACCGCCGGGCCTGTCACCTGGACGGCGTAATCCTGTTTGGCTTCGGGGCCGAAATCCCCCAGATGGTCAGCCGAAAAGTTGATCCCGCCGATAAACCCCACGCTGGCGTCCACTACCACGATCTTGCGGTGCAGGCGGCGAAACCAGTTGGTGCGAAAGCCCAGGGTCTTGGCGGCGGGGTCGAACATCTGCACCGTCACGCCGGCCTCCACCAGTTCCCCCAGAAACGTCGGGCTCAGTTCGCCGCACCCGAAACCATCCAGATTGAGCAGCACCTTCACACCGCGCTGCGCCGCTTCGATCAGAATGCCTTGCAGTTCATGCCCGACCTTGTCTTCGAAGAGGATAAAGGTCTCCAGCAGAATCTCCCGTTGCGCCGCACGCAGGGCATCGAACACCCTGGGAAAGTAAGCTTCGCCGTTTTCCAGCAGCTCGATCTGGTTGCCGCTCTGCCAACCATAATCGAGGTCGCGGGCCTTGGCGGCGTCCGGCGGCTGATCGGTGGAAATATGTTCGACCGCGACGTTCATAGCTCCACCTCCACCGACAGCGGCACATGATCGGACAAGTGGGACCAGGGCCGCGTGGTCAGCACCCGAGGGTTGTGCACTTTAAGGTTGCGCACATAAATGCGGTCCAGCGCCAGCAGTGGCAAGCGCGCGGGAAAGGTGCGCGCCGGTTTGCCCTGGGTCTGGATGAACACTTCCTCGAGGCCGCTCCGGGTCAGGTCGGCACGCTGGCGCCAGTCGTTGAAATCGCCGGCGACCACTAGGGGGGCGTCCGCCGGAATCTCGCCAATTCGCCGCTCCAGCAGGCGCAATTGCTGCTGGCGATGCACCTCGCGCAGGCCAAGGTGGATGCAGATCGCATGCACCTCTTGCCCGCTGCCGGGCAGGCGCAACACGCAGTGCAGCAGCCCGCGGCTTTCATGGCCGCTCTGGGAAATATCGAGGTTGTCGTAACGCACGATCTGGAATTTCGACAGCAGCGCATTGCCGTGATCGCCATGGGGGTAGACCGCGTTGCGCCCGTAGGCGAACTGCGGCCAGATGCTGTCGGCAAGGAACTCGTACTGCGGCATGTTCGGCCAATCGCTGTAGCGCTGGGGGTGGCGCTCGTGGGTACCGTGGATTTCCTGCAGGAACACCATGTCCGCGCCCACACTGCGCACCGCTTCGCGTAGCTCGGGCAGGATGAAGCGTCGATTCAGGGCGGTGAAGCCCTTGTGGATATTGACCGTCAGCACCGTGAAGCGCGTGATGGCGGCGCTGGGGGGGATCGGTACCCAGTCGGGAATTGCAGCCATGGTTGCTCCTGGAAAGATCGGCGGATTGGCCCGCGTTTATGGCTGACTGCAATTTTTGGTTGAAAGTTTCTACGGGCCTACAGGCGGCACACTGCCACTCACCCACCAACGGCGGACGCGGAGCGTCCAGAGCGGCATTCCCACGCAGAGCGTGGGAACGATCGGAGTGAAAGCCCGTCAGTTCCTTACAGACCTTTCTGTCAGGAGCCCGTGTTTTGCTGAATTCAAAGGCTGCATTACTGCTCGGTGTGCTGTTGTTCTGCGGCAGCGGCGCCCTTCACGCGTCGGCCGTAGCGCCACCCTCCGAGGCGCCGGCCAAGCCGGAATTGCTGGTGGAGGGCGGACTGCTCGGGGCCATCAGTTCCAGCATCGATGATGTGCAGGACAAGCTCGACCTCAACCAGAACCTCGTGGATGCCTGGCGCCTGCGTGCCGACCGCGCCGCCGATGAAGTGGGGCGCCTGGTCGACCAGACCGCCGAGCGTTCGCCCTGGAGCGTGGCCGGGGATTTCCTGTTGCTGTCCGGGGTGTGGATCGGCGCGTTCAGCGCACTGACGCTGTTCGCACGCTTTATCGTGCAGCGCTTGAGCCGGCGCGCGTTTGTCGGGCAGCGCGAACGTCTGCAAGCGGTGCTTGGGTACGTAGTCCCCTATACGATTCCTGCGCTGATCTGCCTGCCCTTGACCCTGTATGTCAGCCACTTTCTCCAGACATCGGTAGGGCGGGCGCTGGCGCTGTGTTTTGCCTATGCCACCAGCAGCGGCATCTTCTCCACCTCGATGCTGCTGTGCGTGATCGTGATGTTCAACGTCGGACACAAGCGTCCCGCCGTACAGATTATTCGCGGTTACTGCCCCAAACCGCTGTTCCTCATCGGCTTTCTTGCGGCCCTCAGCGACGCCTTGACCAGTCCGCAGATCGCCCGCCAGTTGGGCGGCAATATCACCAGCAGCATCGCAGTGTTCACCGGCCTGTTTGCGGCGGTGATCTTTGGCGTGCTGGTGGTGCGCCTGCGTCGGCCTGTCGCCCATCTGATTCGCAACCGGCCACTGACCCAGCGCCTCAAGCACCCGGCGTTGCAGCAATCTTTGCGGGTGTTTTCCGGGCTCTGGTACTGGCCGATTCTGTTGATGGTGCTGGTCTCGGCGATCAACCTGATCGGCGCCGGCGACGATAACCAGAAGGCGCTGCGTTGTGCGCTGTTCACCACCATCCTGCTGATCGGCACGGTGTTCCTCAGTACCGTGCTGCAACACCTGTTCAAGTCCCGCAGCCAGGTGGCGATCCAGCGCAGCAGCGCTTACAAGGAACGTTTTCTCAGTTTGTTGCACGCGATCCTGCGCATTGCCATGGCCATCGCGTTCATCGAAATCCTCGGGCGCATCTGGGGTGTTTCCCTGTTCGAGTTTGCCCAGCGCAATTCGGTCGGTCGGGCGATCAGCGACTCTCTCAGCAGCATCGGCCTGATCCTGCTGATGACCTGGCTGTTCTGGGTGGTGCTCGATACCGCGATCCAGGAAGCGCTCAAGCCGCCGGTGAACAAACGCTCCAGCCGCCAGCCCAGCACGCGGGTGAAAACCATCCTGCCGCTGCTGCGCAACGCGGTGAAAATCATCCTGGTGGTGATCTGCGCGATCACCACCATGGCCAACCTGGGCATCAACGTCGCGCCGCTGCTGGCAGGCGCCGGGGTGGTGGGCCTGGCCATCGGTTTCGGCTCGCAGCAGTTGGTGCAGGATGTGATCACGGGCCTGTTCATCATCATCGAAGACACCCTGTCCATCGGCGACTGGGTGGTGCTTGATTCCGGTCATGCGGGTACCGTCGAAGGCCTGACCATTCGTACTCTGCGCCTGCGCGATGGCAAAGGGTTCGTGCATTCGGTGCCGTTCGGCCAGATCAAGGCCGTCACCAACCAGTCACGTCAATTCGCCTACGCATTCTTTTCGGTGCAGTTCACCTACGACACCGACGTGGACAAGGCGGTGGAGCTGATTCGTGAGGCTGGCCAGTCGATCCGCGACGACGTGTTTCTCAAGTACAACCTGCAAGGCCCGCTGGAAGTGTTTGGCGTCGATAAGATGGACCTCAACGGCGTAGTGCTGACGGCGCAGTTCCGCACGGTGTCGGGCGGGCAATACGCGGTGAGCCGGGCGTTCAACCAGCGCCTGAAAAAGCTTGTGGATAACTGTGCCGAGGTGCACTTCGCGCAAACTTATCCACAGCAGGTTTTGCTGCCAAAGCGTGCGCAGCACGTGGATGAGCCGGATGAAGAGGTGCCGGCGCCGGTGGTGCTGACCGAGCAGCCGCGTACTCAATGACGCCTGGGTGAACAGGCCGACGCCTTCGCGAGCAAGCCCGCTCCCACATTTGGAGCGTGTTCCAAGGATGTACTCAGACCAACTGTGGGAGCGGGCTTGCTCGCGAAGAGGCCTTCACTATTACCTCTGTCATTGCGCCGGCTACAACAAGTTGCAACCACACACTTTCTCCGTGACGGTTGCGCGACAAACCCGCAAAATGCAACGATTCTGGCAAATACCACGGCAGTGCACCTACGCCTGCCGACAATAGCCATCGTTCCAAACAGACCGGGCCTGCTCAATCTATGCGAATGCGCCTTATGTTACTGGGCGGCGGGAATGCCCTCGGGCAGGCGCTGATTCGCCTCGGTGCAGAGGAAGACATCGGTTTCCTCGCCCCCAAACCGCCCCAAGACGGCTGGGATGCCGCAAGCCTCACCCAATTGCTCGACGACACCCGTCCCGATGCGTTGATCAACCTCGCCTACTATTTCGACTGGTTCCAGGCAGAGGCGGTCAATGAAACCCGCTTGGCCGGGCAAGAGTTCGCCATCGAGCGTCTGGCCGAACTGTGCCAGCACCACAACATCATCCTGCTGCAACCGTCCAGCTACCGTGTGTTCGATGGCGCCCGCGCCACCGCCTACAGCGAAAAGGACGAGCCCGTGCCCCTGGGCCTGCGTGGCCAGGCGTTGTGGCGCATCGAACAGAGCGTACGTGCCACGTGCCCGCAACACGTGCTGCTGCGGTTTGGCTGGTTGCTGGATGACAGCGTCGACGGCACCCTCGGGCGTTTCCTGGCCCGGGCCGAACGTCCCGACGAATTGCTGATGGCCGATGATCGACGCGGCAATCCGACGCCGGTGGACGACGCCGCGCGGGTGATCATTTCGGTGCTCAAGCAACTCGACTGCGCCGCGCCGTTGTGGGGCACCTATCACTACGCCGGCCATGAAGCGACCACGCCGCTGGCGCTGGGCCAGGCGATCCTCAGCGAAGCCCGCAGTTACCACCCGCTCGCCATCGAGTCGCCTACCGCCCAGGCCCATGCGGCCCGCCCGGATGCCAGTGACGAGCCGCAGCATGCGGTGCTCGCCTGCAAGAAAATCCTGCATACCTTCGGCATCAAGCCGCGGGCCTGGCGGGCCGGTTTGCCGGCGTTGCTCGACCGGTTCTATCGACACGGTTGAATAAACAGGGCGCCTGCAACAGGCGCCTTTTTTATGCCTGGCACAACATTTTAATTAATATCGAGTACTTGCCTATTCCTGCCATGAGCCACTAACGGTCCTTTTACCGACAAGTACTTCGCTGGTATTCCACCACGACATGCCAACGCCTCTTAAATGTCATTTGCACTTAACGTCTGCGCTCAATAGATTTTCGGCCTACATAAACCTGTTTATTGGCGGACACTGCAATGGCACTTACAAATACTCATCTGTCATCATCGACTGCTGTACGCACAACACCCTCACCTGCTGTATTGACTCAGCGAGTTGCCGGCGGTGAAACGGGCCCCGAGATTTTAATTGCCACTATGCACGGTAAAGAAGTGGTGTTGGGTCCGGTATTAGCCGCCCTGGGTTTTCAAGTATTGCTGCCCATCGGTTATGACACCGATGCCCTCGGTACTTTTTCCGGTGATATTCGCCGGCCCGGTACTGCCTTTGATGCCGCCCTTGAAAAAGCCCGTCGTGCCTGCGACGCCACCGGTGTCGCTCGGGCAGTCTCCAGTGAAGGCACCTACCGGCCTTCGCAAACCTTGTTCCCGGGTGCCCGGAATGCGGAGCTGCTGGCCTTTGTCGACCGTGAAAGCGGCTTTGAATGCGTGGAATACGTGACCGATACACCCACCCGTTTTGACAAGGGCCGCGTGCCGCCAGACATTGCAGCGCCTGAGGTCCGCCGCCTGTTGTCATTGATCGGCTGGCCGCAGACCAAGGTGCTGGTGGTGCCCAACGATCCGGGTGAGAGCGTGGTCATGCCGGAGTGGGTATTCAAGGGCATCGGCGACGAGCAAGCCTTGGCCGAAGCCTTCGAAACCTGTGCCCGGCACACCGCCGATGGCTGGGTTCACCTGGAGACCGACCTGCGCGCCCACATGAACCCGTCGCGCATGACCTCCATCGCCCAGGTCGGCGAGCGCCTGAGCGCGCGCCTGGCGAAAGAGGGGTATCGGTTCGCGGTGGCCTAGCCTTACACCGCGGGTGCAAAAGTGTGCAGATTCGTCACCAGTTGACAGGGTAGGGCGCTCGGCCGCGTTGGGCGCTCGGCAACCGAGCTGAGCATCCACTGCACCAGCAAGTCCACGGCTTCGTTGTCGCGCGAGGCCTGGCAGATATAGAACGCGCGCGGGCTTTTCAGGCGTGTTCCCAGCGGGGCGACCAGCGAGCCTTCGTCCAGCAAATGATTGACCAGAGGCGAGCTGCCCAACGCCACGCCGTGTCCCATGCTGGCGGCGTGAATCATCTGGTCGAAGTGGCTGAAGCGCAGCCCGACGTCGCCCACCGGCACGGCGGGTTTGGAGGCCGCCAGCCAGTGGGGCCACTGCAACCAGGGCCAGGCGTTCTGCGGGTCGCTCAAGTGCAGCAGGGTGTGATGCTGCAAGTCTTCGATGCAACGGATCGCCCGACCGCTGCGACGCAGCAACTGGGGGCTGCACACCGGAAATATCTCTTCGCTCGACAGGCAGACATCGGTTTGCGGGTTGACCTGATCGGGGCTGCAATAACGAATGGCGAGGTCGACGAGGCCTTGCTTGAGGTCCACCACCCGGTTATCGGCCTCCAGGTGAATGGCGATTTCCGGGTGCAGGTCCCGAAAGCGTGCCAGGCGCGGCACCAGCCACAAGGAGGCGAACGAGGTGGTGGTGGAGATCTTGAGGCTCAGGTGAGCGGGTTCCCGGCGCAGGTTGTCCACGGTCTTGGACAGGCGCGCAAGGGTGTCACTGACCACCTCGAACAGCTCACGGCCCGTGTCCGTCAGTTCCAGCGAACGGTGCCTGCGCTCGAACAGCGCGCTGCCGACAAACTCTTCGAGTTTCTTGACCTGTCGGCTGATGGCCGACTGAGTCACGAAAACCTCATTGCCAGCCTTGGAAAAACTCAGTTGCCGTGCGGCAGCCTCGAATCCAATCAACAAGTCCAACGGTGGTAGCGGTCTAGACATCTGACGTCATCCCTTCACAGCTCAAGTTGGTTGTTGAGTCCAATAGCGTTTTCTGCCGGCGCGCAAGTGCCGCCGACAGACCGTGCCTGGTCAGAAGTGCAACTAAAGTGGATCCAATAATAGTGTTTTAAGTCGTTTTACGGTCGCGACAACGCCGGCCGTTTTACCACAAATCATAGGCTTGGAAAGTTTCACTTCATAGAAAGCAAGAGGGCGCGGGAGCTAAAGTTTTCACCGCGTTACTCTAAAACTTCCAGTGTGAAAAGTAATGTGAATTGCTGTGAACTCTGAGCCTCCTGTCGGTTATCTACGTATTCCGTGGCTGCATGCAACACCTGCCGAAAGATTGTTTGAGCCGCCTGCGCTCGCCGCTCACTATTGTTTCCCCGTCGTGTTTACGCACAGGAGTGACGATGTGAACTTTCAATGCAGTTCCAGATTTTTGATGAGCCAGGGCGAAGTTATAAGTCTGAATTGTCCTGCGGGTTACACCCTTAAAACCATCATTGGGCAACTTCAAATCACCCGCGAAGATCAATTGGGCAACTTGGTATTGAGCGCCGGAGAAGTGTCTAGCGTGGGCATTCCCTGCGCGTTGACCATCAAGGCCATGAGCCATGCCTTTGTGTCGGTGACGGAGTCAACCTATTCGCGGCAGATGCAGGAGTGCAAGGCATGAAAATACCCAGCCACTTGACGAGCCCCTCGGTACAACTGGGCATCAGTATCGGCATCCTGATGTATGGCAGTTACGGCCTGGCCCATGATGCTTTTGCCAATGGCGTGCTGATTGCGCTGTGTACCTTTGTCGGGTTGTTCATTCCGTATTACTCGAAGTTGAGCAACAAGCTCGAAGAGGTCATCAACCTGCGCACCGCGCTGGTCAGCCTGGGGCGCCTCGGACGCTTCATCCCCCAACTGGTGTTTAACGTGGGAGTGTTCATCGCCCTGGTCGAGGGCGGGGTGTTTCCGCCTGGCAACCTGTCTGACCTGGGCGGCGTGCTCGGCATTGCCCTGTTGACCACCTGCGCCTCACAAGGCATGCAATACGTGGCGCTGGCCCTGGCCAACCGCGAACTGGGCGACAGGAACCGCAACGTGCTGATCGCGCTTTCCACCAACATTGTGGTGACGTCGCTCGCGACCTTGGGGTTGCCGTGGCTCAAAGTGGCCTTCACGGTCTTCGGCATGGCGTTCGGTATTGCATTGTTTACCGTCGGCCTGCTGTCGGACCTGCGTGGCAGGTTGCCCAAGCGTGGCGGAGTCGGGGTGTTCTTCGGCACCTTCAACCCGATTCATCGCACTCACCTGGCGCTGATCCGTGACGCCATCGAGTCTCGGGGCCTGGAAAAGGTCTACCTGCACAGCACCATCATTCCCAAGTTGCATGCCCAGGCCCTGGAGCGCGGTGAAATCCAGATCGGTCACTACGAACACGGCATGCGCGTGTATGAAAAAACCCGACGCGCCGACGTGCACCTCAACTACTTCCCCACCGGCTCGCGCTTCTACGAGTACGAAACCCGTGAAGCCATGATGCGGGTGGCGGTCGAAGAGGCTGGCCTGCAGGGCAAGGTCGAGGTGCTGTCGTTGCCCAACGCCTATGCCGAGGGCGGTTTCTACGCGGTCCTCAAGCACATCAAGGGGCTCGCCCAGGGCAAGCCGATCCACGGCATCCATGGCAGTGACCTGGGGGGCATGTGGGTGCGCGGCATCTACGACGAGTCGGGTTGGCTCTATCCCTATCCGGTGGTGCGGCGGGACAAGGTCTCTGCGACGGCCATCCGCAATGGTGCCAAGGGCCAGACCACCCAGACCGTGCAGCACATGATCGAGTCGCTTCGCGATATCACTTCCCTGAAGAGCCACTGAGGAATTCGCCGTGTCCGTTTCCATTCACAGCTCACAGAGCGACTCCAAAGCCATCGCACGCTCGCCGCTGACCATCAAGATCGTCGAAAGCGAAGACGAGCGCATCAAGGCCATGCTGGTACGCGCCATTGTGTACATGCACGAGCAGCAGTGCCCGTTCAGCGAGGAATTCGACCTCAATGACCACGCCGCCACCCAGGTGGTGGGGTTGATCGCCGACGAGCCGGTGCTGACCGCCAGGATCCGCTACTTCAACGGCTTCGCCAAGCTGGAGCGCCTGGCCATCCGCAGCGAATACCGGGGTCGTGGCTATGCCCACCAGTTGTTGAAGTTCTTGCTGAGCATCGGTCGGCAGAAAGGCTTCTCGCGTTTCTACCTGCATGCCCAGGTCCAGCTCGAGTCGTTTTATGCCGGCTACGGGTTCAGCAAGGCCGGCACGGCGTTCGCCTTTTCCGATCACGGCTACACCGAAATGCTGCTGGAGGAAGACAGCCCGCTGGCACAACCCTCGGCGCACATCGGCGTGCATCCCATGCTGCTCAACCGCCCGGAGAACAACGTTTATTCCGCCGGCCCGCTGGAGCAACGTCCCGGCAATGTTCTACCGCAGTTGATTCGCACGGGAGCCGTCGCATGAAACACGGGGTATGCGCAGTTTTGTGTTCGCTTGTGTTGGGGATGTCCCAGGGGTACGCCGCAGAACCGATTCCGGCGAGGTCTCTGCAACTGTTGCAGGAAGTGGTGAACATCAACACGGACTCCAGGAACCCACAGGGCCTGAGCCAGGTCCGCAAAATCCTGATTCCGTATTTCGAAGCCCTGGGCATGGTCGTCACGCATCATCCGTTGGCTGACGGTCGCGACGTGCTGAGTTTCGAGACTGCCCATGCCAAGCCGAGCGTGTTGCTGATCGGCCACCTGGACACGGTGTTTCCACCTGCGAGCCCGTTTCAGAGTCTGTCCCAAGAGGAAGGGCGCCTGATCGGCCCCGGTGTGATCGACATGAAAGGCGGTGTGGTGCTGATGCTCGACGTGCTGGCGCAACTCAAGCAAACCGGGCACCTGGACAACGTACGCGTGGCACTCAACGACGACGAGGAAATCGGCTCAAGCGTTTCCAGGCCGGTGCTGCAACAACTGTCCCAAGGGCTGGCGTACGGCCTGGTGTTCGAACCGGGCCTTGAGGACGGCGCCTACGTGAGCAGCCAATCGGGCATTCGCTGGATGAAGCTGACCACGTCGGGCAAGGCTTCCCATGCCGGGCTCGAACCTGAAAACGGCATCGATGCCTGCCTTGACCTGGCCATCAAAGTCAAAAAACTCGCCGAGCTCGCCCGGCCCGAAGAGGGGCTGCTGATCAACCCAGGCGTCATCGAAGGTGGCACCAAACCCAACGTGGTCTGCGACCACGCCAGCGTGACGATCGACGTGCGTTTCCAGAAGCTGGCGGATTGGGAGCGGACCTTCACGGCGCTGGAGCAGATCAGCCATCACAGTGACGTCTACAACGAAAAACTGCAGCAGGGTACCCGCACCGAGCTGACCAAACTGGCCGAGATGCCTTTGCTGGCGGCCACCAATACCCAGGCGGTGGTCACCCAGGCCGAAGCGGTCGCCGAGGCCCTGGGGCAGCCGTTCAAGGCCCGCCCCGTCGGCTATGGCAGCGACGGCAACAACATTGCGAACCCGACCATCCAGATTCTGGTGGGCCTGGGGCCCTATGGCGGCGGCATGCACTCGGAAAAGGAGTTCATGTTGGTTTCGTCCTACGGCCAGCGGCTTGCCTTTGCAGCAGCACTTATAAGAAAACTTGACCCAACCGTTAGGAGCACCCCATGAAAGCACTGGTCGTGATTGATATTCAGCGTGAGTACATCGCCGCAGGCCGCAAGTTTCATATCGAGTCCATCGGCCCATCCCTGCAGAATGCCTATGTGATGCTGCAGCACGCGCGTGAAGAGGGCTGGCCGATCATCCATGTGCAGCACTTGCAAGACGGTGATCTGTTCAACCGCGACTCGGACACGTCGGACTTCATCGACGGCTTCGCCCCCGAGGCCGCCGAAGCCCATGCGACCAAGGGCAACTATTCGGCGTTCTCATCGCCGGCCTTTGTCGATTTTGTCCAGCAGCACGCAGACCACGAGTTTCTGGTGATCGGCTACGGCACCACCATGTGCTGCCTGTCGACCATCATCGAGGGTTACCACCGGGGCTACCGTTTTGCACTGCTGGAAGATGCCACTGCTGCGCTGGCGTCCAACGGCTTGTCGGAAGCTTCGTTGCAGCACCATGCGACGACGATCCTCAAGACCTTTTCGCGGGTAACGAACCTCACCCAGGAAACCCGGGTGCTTGAAGAGGCTGTTTAAGCAGCACTGTGGGAGCGGGTTTATCCGCTCCCACAGTGGTTATGCAGGGATGTTTAGAACTTGTAGCCGATACCGACCATGTACACCATCGGGTCCACATCCACGTTGACCTTGGCACGGGTGCCCTGGCCCAGCGCGTTGTTGTCCACGGTGGCCTTGGTGCTGATGTCGATATAGCGCGCCTGGGCGTTGATCATCCACTTGTCGTTGATCATATAGTCGGCGCCGATCTGCGCGGACCAACCCCACGAGTTCTCGGCCTTGAAGTTGCTGAAGCCGGCGCTTTGCGCACGGCTGCCGACATGCTCGTCGTAGATCCAGGTGTAGTTGATACCGGCACCCACGTAAGGCTGGAAGGCCGACTTGTTGTCCAGCGGGTAGTAGACGACGCTCAGGGTCGGCGGCAGGTGTTTCAGGGTGCCGAGCTTGCCGTTGGCAGCGCCCAGAGCGGTGTCCTTGATCTTCACGTCATGCTCGAACGGCGTTGCCGCCAGCAGCTCGATACCGACGTGGTTGGTGAGCATGTAGGCGAAGTTCAGGCCCAGTTGGGTGTCGCTGCTCATGGTCGCCTTGCCGCCCAGGTTGGCACCGGCCAACGGGCCCTGATCGACCTTGACGCTGCTGCTGTCGGCCTTCGGGTTCACGGTGATCGCGCCGGCGCGAATCAGAATGTCGCCCGCTTCGTGAGCATGGGCGACAGGGGCGGCGAGGGCCAGCGCGACGAGGGACGCGCCGAGCAGAGACTTGTTCATGGGAGCTCCAAAAGGACGTTTAAAAGGTGTACGTCCCATGGTAAAGATCGTTCCGCGCGATCCTTTGACTCAGCTCAATGAAAGGTCGATCAGCCAGTGACAACGCAGATCAAAATGTGGGAGCGGGCTTGCTCGCGAATGCGGTGGGTCAGTTACTGATGAGCAGACT
>NZ_JBSVVZ010000107.1:0-13561 GCF_054071875.1 Pseudomonas sp. SDO524_S393
ACATTTGATTTGTGAATACATTCAAGTGTGGGAGCTGGCTTGCCTGCGATGAGCCCAAATCAGTCACCACCAAATTATCAATGGGGCTTGGCGGCCGCCTGCCACAACACCTCGGCCACACCTTGGCGCTTGGCAATGACCCGGGCTGCCACAAACAGCAAATCCGATAGTCGATTGATATACGCCAACCCCACCCCTTCCAATGGCTCCACCGCGTTCAACTGCTGACACCGTCGCTCCGCACTGCGTGCGAGGCTGCGACACACGTGGGCCTGGGCGATCAACGCCGAGCCACCGGGCAGAATGAAATTCTCCAGCGGCCCCACTTCCTCGTTCCAGCGGTCAATCGCCGCTTCCAGCCTATCCACTTCCGCCGCGTTCAACGCTTTGTACACCGGCATCGCCAGTTCGCCGCCCAGATCGAACAAACGATGCTGGCAAGGCGTAAGCACTTCGACCACGTCCTTTAGTTCCGGGTGCTTGCCGCTCTGTTCTTCCAGATTGGCCAACAGCAGCCCGAGCTGACTGTTCAGCGTATCGACTTCGCCAATCGCTTCGACCCGTGGGTGATCCTTGGGGACGCGACGGCCATCACCCAGGCCGGTTTCGCCTTTGTCGCCAGTGCGGGTGTAAATCTTCGACAGGCGAAAGCCCATGATCAGTGCTCCAGTGGGGTCAGTTCGGCGGGCGGCAGTTGGCTGCCGGCCAAGGGCAGGCGCAGGGTGAAACAGGTGCCCTGGCCAGGGGTGGAATGCACTTCCATCTGGCCTTTGTGGTTATTGGTGATGATGAAATACGACACCGACAGCCCAAGCCCGGTGCCCTGGCCGATTTCCTTGGTGGTGAAGAACGGTTCGAAGGTGCGCTTGCGCACGTTTTCGCTCATGCCGATGCCGTTGTCTTCCACCTGGATTTCGGCCCATGGCGGGTTCAGTCGGGTGCGCAAAATAATGCGGCCCGGCTCGTGGTCGTCTTCGCGCAGGTGAATGGCCTGAGCGGCGTTTTTCAACAGGTTGAGCAGCACTTGTTCCAGTTCGTTGGCGGTGCCGGGAACCGGGCCGAGTTGGGGGTCGAACTGGCGGACAATCGCCTGGCCCTTGAAGTCGAAACCGATGGTCAGGTCAAAGTCGTTGCCGGCGATTTCCACGGCCTGATCGATCAATGCCGGCAAGTCGCAGGGCGCCATCTGGCGGTTGCTGCGGCGACTGAAGCTGAGCATATGGGTGACGATCTTCGCCGCCCGCGCACCGGCCTGCTGGATGCCGTCCAGCAACTGCGGTACTTCGCGGCTTTGCAGGTAGCGGTTGACGGTCTCCAGTTCCACGCCCGTCTGTTCGGCGTGTTCCAGATTCTTCGGCAGGTCGGGGGACAAGCGGCGGCGGATGTTCTGCACGTTATGCAGGATCGCACCCAGCGGGTTGTTGATTTCATGGGCCATGCCGGCAGCCAGGCCGCCAACGGAGAGCATCTTCTCCGATTGCACCATCATTTCTTCCAGGGACAGGCGCTGGGTGATGTCGTCGATACGGATCACCACCCCGCGCCCGGCACCGCCTGTCAGGGGGTAGAAGGTCAGGGCATAGTGTTTGGGTTCGTCGTCCTTGATCCAGGTGACCCGCTCGATCCGCTCTACGGTGTGCTGCTCCACGGTGGCGCGGATCTGCGGCAGATAAGGCTTGAGCGGTTCGAAGGCGAGGTAGATCGGTTGGTTCAGCGCTTCATCCAGTCGTGTGCCGGACAGTGCGCTGGCTTCCTGATTCCACTGCGTCACGTAGAGTTGTTCATCCAGTGCGATCAGCGCCGAGGGCATCGAGTCGATAATGCTGTTCAGGTAATTCTGAAACCCGGTGAGTTTTTTCTCGATCTTGCTGCGCACCTGGACTTCCAGTTCCAGCTTGCGGTTGGTGTGGCGGGTTTCTTCGGCCAGGCCCTGGGCCTGGTCGTAGGCGGCCTGGGAGTCGTCCCGCGCGCGTTTGAGTTGTTGTTCACGGGCTTCGATGCGCGACAGCATGGTGTTGAACGCTTCGGCCAGGCTGCCGATTTCGTCGTGGTTGCCACGGCTCGCCCGCAGGGCGTAGTTCTCTTCCCGCGTTACCTGGCGCGACAGCTCTTCCAGCTCGTGGATCGGTCGGGTGATCAGGCGTTTGATCTGGCGGGCGATGATCAGCCACAGCAGCACACTGAAAATCAGGATGCCCAGGCTTGCGGTGAGGGTACCTGTATAAAACGCCACCGGCAGTTCGCTGCTGGCCACCAGCAGCAAATGCCCGGAGGCTTGGCCCGCTCGCGGCAAGGTGATGACTTGATTGCTGCGAAACTCGGTAACGCGCCACGCCTCGATATGCCGGTAGTTGTCCGGCAGGTGCAGGCGGTCGCCGTGTTGCATCTGCGCCAGGCGATTGCCTTCGCCGTCGTACAGCGCGGCGGCGCGCAAGGGTGAGTAGCTGGTCAGCTCGTTGAGCAGGGCGTCGGCCTTGTCCGGCGACTGGAGTGCCTCGGCGGCCAGGGCGGGGTTGGACACCAGACGGCCAATGGCCTGCAACGCCTGGGGGGCCATGCTTTCCTGGGAGATCCAGTAAGCGGCGCTGATAAATGTGAGGTTGGCCACCAGCAGTACAGTGGTCAGCAATACCAGCAAGGCGGCCAGCAGTTTTTGCCCGACCGGTAGGTTTTCAAGACGCTGGCGCAGTGGCATCAGGGTTTTCGCAGGTAATAGACATTCAGTCAGGGTAGCGCGTGCCTCAGTCGCTGGGCAATCCGCGTGCGTGCAAGTGCTCGACCAGCCGCGCCTGGACCTGTTGCAGGTGCGGCAAAATCAGTTGATGACGTGCAGCGGCCTGGCAGGCGTACCCCAACAGGTAGCTGATTTCGGTACGTCGGGCACTCGCCACGTCCTGATACATGGAAGAATAGTTGGCGGCGGTGGCCTGGATCACCCGTTCCACTTCGCTGTGCAGGTCCAGCGCAGCGGCAGGTTGACCGCAGCATTCCAGCAGTTCGGTCAATTCGGCGCACAGGGTGGCAACTTCACACTGATGGTCCTGCAAACCGCCGTTGCGGCACTGGTAAAGCACCGTCAGCGGGTTGATCGCGCAGTTGAGCGCCAGCTTGCGCCACAGGCGCGTAAGAATGTTGGTGCTCCACTCGTGGGGGATACCGGCCGCGTCCAGGTCGTCAAGCCATAGCGGTGGAGTGGGGTGGCTGGCGTCACCCAGCCAGGTGTAGCCATGCCCGGCAAACACCACACGCCAGTCGCCGTCGCGAAAGGCACCCTCGGTACTCGAGGCAAACACACAACGGGCCTGGGGCAACTGCGCAGCCACCGCATCCTGGCTGCCGAGGCCATTTTGCAGCAGGATCAGTTCAGCGTCGGGCGCCAGCCGATGGTGCAACTGAGCGATGGCCGCCTGGGCGTCGTAGGCTTTGCAGGCTACCAGCAGCCGATGAATCGGCCCAGGGGTGTCGCACGTTTCGCCGCTGATCGGGTAGGTATGGGCAACGCCGTGTTCCACCAGGGTCAACCCGTTCGCCGCCTGGTAGCTGGCCAGGCGCGCTTGATTGCGCAGGACCAGCCTCACCGGCAAACCGGCGCGGGCCAGCCGTGTGGCCCAGAGGGTGCCAAGGCTGCCAGCGCCAAGAATGTGCCAGGGGGTCGACATGTGTTTGTGCTCCGTAGGGTCGCTCACGGTGAACGGGGCGAAAGAACCGCTATAATGCCCCGGCATTTTAGCTCGGGCGCGCTCCATCTCTACTGAGCCCGCCCCTTATATTGGAGAAATGACATGCCTTCGTTCGACGTGGTATCCGAACTGGACAAACACGAAGTCACCAACGCCGTCGAGAACGCCGTCAAGGAACTGGACCGTCGCTATGACTTGAAAGGCAAGGGCAGTTTCGAATTCAAGGACAAGGAACTGACCGTCAACCTGACCGCTGAAGCCGACTTCCAGCTGGAAGCGATGATCGAAATCCTCAAGCTGGCCCTGGTCAAGCGCAAGATCGATGTGCAGTGCCTTGAAGTCAAGGATTCCTTCGCGTCGGGCAAGGTGATGAAGCAGGAAGCGGTCCTCAAGGAAGGCATCGACAAGGAGTTGGCGAAGAAAATCGTCGCTCACATCAAGGATGCCAAACTCAAGGTTCAGGCCTCTATCCAGGGCGAACAGGTTCGGGTGACCGGCAAGAAGCGTGACGACTTGCAGGAAGCGATCGCGGCCCTGCGCGCTCACTCATTCGGCATGCCGCTGCAGTTCAATAACTTTCGCGACTGATGGCACGCTGGGGAACCTGCGGGCGTTTTTGACGTCCCACGCCCCAGAACCTGCGCCCACCATTGAGCCCTAAGGGGCTCAATGGCGTTAATGGGCATTCAAAAATGCCGCACATCCGCTAGACAGGAGAAGGTAGATGGATTTGAACGCTGAAGTGGATCACTTGATCAAGACCTCGCAGTCCTGGATCCCGATGATCATGGAATACGGCAGCCGGGTATTGCTGGCGATGATCACCCTGGCTATCGGCTGGTGGCTGATCAACATTCTGACTCACCGCGTAGGGCGTCTGCTGGCGCTACGTAGCGCAGACCTGGCGCTGCAACACTTCATCACCAGCCTGGCCAATATCGCGCTCAAAGTCATGCTGGTGGTCAACGTCGCCTCGATGATCGGCGTGGCGACGACTTCGTTCGTCGCCGCGATCGGTGCTGCGACCCTGGCCATCGGCCTGGCGCTGCAAGGCAGCCTGGCGAACTTCGCCGGTGGCGTGCTGATTCTGCTGTTCCGTCCGTTCCGCATTGGTGACTGGATCGAGGCACAAGGCACTTCGGGCACTGTCGACAGCATCCAGATCTTCCACACCGTGCTGCGTACCGGTGACAACAAGACCGTGATCATCCCCAACGGCAGCCTGTCCAACGGCATCATCACCAACACCAACCGTCAGCCGACCCGCAAAGTGGTGTTCGACGTAGGCGTGGACTACGAGGCCGATTTGCAGAAAGCCCGCGGGGTGTTGCTGGAACTGGCCAAGGACCCCCGGGTATTGGCCGACCCGGCCGCGGTGGCAGTGGTCTCGACCCTGGGCGACAGCTCTATTACGGTTTCGCTGCGGTGCTGGACCAAGACATCCGATTACTGGGATGTGGTGTTTATGTTGAATGAATTGGCGCGTGATCGTTTGAAAGAGGCGGGTATTGATATTCCGTTTCCACAACGCGTTATTCGAGTGATGCAAGATCCTGTCGCAAAGTAATCGAAGATAATGTTATCGAACTTGGCCTTCAGGTCAGGTTCGATACAAACAATTTATCTAGATAGTTTGCTTGCTATTTATCTGGCCGCAGACAGATACCAATAAAAAAGCCGCCCCTTTGCCAACAAAGGGGCGGCTTTTTTGTTTGAGGCCGAAGCCTCAAGTCATCGTTGCAATCAAACTATCGATTACAAGATGTTCAGCGGGTATTGCGCGATCAGACGCAGTTCGTCGATCGACGCCGAACCGTAGTACACGCCGTCAGACGAACGATAGGTCGCTTGACGTACGCGCAGGCTCAGGTCTTTTGCCGGGCCGCTCTGGATCACGTATTTGGCTTCGATGTCGCGTTCCCACTCTTTGCCGTTCGAAGTTTCGGCGGTGTTCGCGCCGGTACCTTTCACGTAGCGAGTCATGAAGCTCAGGCCTGGGATGCCGAAAGTGGCCATGTTCAGGTCGTAGCGAGCCTGGAACGATTTCTCGTCTTCAGCGTTGAAGTCGGAACGGGCGATGGAGTTGGCCAGGAAAATGGTGCCGCCGCCGTCTACGCCGTAGCCGTAGTCACCGTCACCGCTAACCTTCTGGTAGGCCAGGGTAAAGGTGTGAGCCTGGATGGTGTACGCGCCTTGCAGGCTGTAGGCACGGTTGTCCAGTTTGGTGGTGCCGTCTTTTTCTGCGCGTTGCAGGCCAAGACCGTCGCTTTTGGTGTTGTAGATGTTGAAGTCCACCGCCAGGGACTGATCCGAGCCCATGGCGTGGGTCCAGTTCAGGTTGGCGTAGGTTTTCTTGAAGTAGTCTTCGGTTTTTGCGTAGTACAGGCTGGCGCTGACTTCTGGCGTCAGAGCGTATACGCCACCGATAAAGTCGGTTTTGGTCAGGCCCAGGCTGTCACGGAAGGTTTGCGCTTGTGCCCGGCTGGAAGTGAAGTGACCGGCTTCCAGTTTCAGGTCCTTGATCTCGCTGCTGGTCAGGGAGATACCCTGTGGCAGCTCTGGCAGCAAACGGCTGTCATCGGAGGCGAATACCGGTGCGGTGGTGTACTGGTCGCCGACTTTCAGGACGGTATTGGAGATACGGAATTTAACCGCGCCGCCGCCTTTGGAGTAGTCGTCTTGCGAGCGACCGTCGGAGCCGGTAGGGAACAGGCCGGTGCCGGAGCGACCTTTGCCGCTGTCCAGTTTCACGCCCAGCAGGCCGATCACGTCAACACCGACCCCGATGGTGCCCTGGGTGTAGCCGGATTGGAACAGGCCGTTGAAGCCCAGGCCGGTTTCGTTGACGCGGCTCTTGCCGGTGTCATTGTTACGGAAGTCGCGGCCAAAGTTCAGGAGGCGAGTGTTGATGCTGAAAGTGCTGTCTTCAACAAAGCCCTTGGAATCGTCCTGGGCGGACGCCATTGCGAACTGCGAGGTGCCTGCTGAAACAGCCAGGGCGATCATGCTCCACTTCATCACGCGCATCGTGATTTGCTCCTTTGGTTTTAGGAAGAGTACTGCCGTCCCACCTGTATTTTTGTCTGGGCGGCTCTTTCTTTTTGTGTCGGCGCAAACTTATCTCACGCTGACAATATTGGCGATACTTGCCTATCTATCCTTTCAGCTTCTTTACGAGCCTGTCGTGAATGGCTAGGTCCATGTCGCAATCTTACAGTCCGGATGTAACGGGACTGACAACTTCAATACTGTATTTAAACCGTTAAAAGCGTGCCGCAGGACATACTTTCAAAGTTGTAACGCTTCCATGAAGTGCATTGAAACAAGGGTGTTGTCATCGCGAATCACCTGCTTCCCTCCAGGTGCCGTTACCGACGATAAAGGGATGAATGCAACAAGCGTGCACAAACCGGTAACCGAATGTCATTTTTCGTGAAAAACGTCTGCGCTTCGTGAAAACCGCATAAGCACGGGGTTTTTACGCCGATTGGTTTGGCCTTCACGTCTGTAATCTTTGTCTGTCCAGTTGTTCATAAATCCTGAACCTGGGGAAAACGTTACCGGTTCACCCTGTCAGTGGGTACTTCGTGGATCCCTTTTACACAGGCATGGGTCATTTTGGTGCATCTACGCCGGCGGCCAAGTCGTCCCATGATGGCCCAATGCCTCATTCGCTAAGGCGTCTGTATGGCGGCTTTTACCTCGGGCTTTCATTTTGTAGCTGGCGATTGACCGGAGGATTGGTCATTGAGCGTAGTCGAAATATCCCGTTGTCTCGAAATGGTGCGTATTTTTTGTCCTGTGCTGACGCGAGTGCCTGGCCGTCGGCGTGAAGCGGCTGCCATTCGCAGGTATGCTGTGCCCTGAACCTGACCTGCCGAACGGAGTGCCCGCGGTGTTCGCTTTAGACCAACGCCTTCAACAAGACACAGTGGCTATCGGGGATTTCCCCTTGTGCCGCCTGCTGCTGTCCAATGATTCAAATTACCCCTGGTTCATCCTGGTGCCGCGCATCGACGGTATCAGTGAAGTGTTTCAACTGGATGTCGCTGACCAGCAGCGGCTGTGGCAGGAAACGACGGCCTTGGCCCAACGGCTGAATGAAGGCCTGGGCGCCGATAAAATGAACATCGGCGCGCTGGGTAACGTGGTCAGTCAGTTGCATGTGCACGTCATTGTGCGCAAACGCGATGACGTCGCCTGGCCGGCACCGGTCTGGGGCAAGCATCCTGCGCAGCCTTATACCGACGATCAGGTGTCGGCTATCCGGGCGCGCCTGCGCGAGCTGTTGCCCGCCGACTTCATCTTTACCCAGGCCTGAGTGGCGGGACGGAATTATGGATTTGCAAGATCGCGTGATGGACCTGGAGAGCCGCCTGGCTTTTCAGGACGACACCATCGAGACCCTCAATGACATCCTGGTCACCCAGCAGCGCGCGGTCGAGCGCCTGCAATTGCAGATGACGGCACTGCTCAAGCGCCAGGAAGAGATGGGCGGGCAGTTCGAGACGTCCGAAGAGGAAGCACCGCCGCCGCACTACTGATCAGCCTGTCATTGACAGGAAGCATAAAAAAACCGCGATCCAGCCAGGCTGGATCGCGGTTTTTTTCATGCGGCGAACGCCGGGATCAGCGACGCGGCAGTGCAGCGATCACGTCTTCGGCCTGCAGGCCTTTGTCGCGATTCATCACGGAGAACTCCACGCGCTGGCCTTCCACCAGGACACGATGGCCTTCGCCGCGAATGGCCCGGAAGTGGACGAAGATGTCGTCGCCCGAATCCCGGGAAATAAAGCCGAAGCCTTTGGATGTGTTGAACCACTTGACGGTCCCGGTATCCCGGTTGGACATGTCGTAGTTTTGCGACGCGGCCGCAGGGGACGAACGGTAGAAGCTGATGGCCAGGTGAAGAACCAGAGCGACCGCAGCAATGACCAGGCTGAGCAGGATGGCCGGGTGGCCGCCTACTTCAGGCATGGGCGCCAGAAGGGTGAGGGTTTGTACGACAACGGTCAGTACCAGCAGCGCACTGACCAGGTTTTGCAGTTGATGGCGCGTACCTTTGCTCCAGTAAGGAATCGCGGGTGCCAGCGTCAGGTTGAGAAGGCCGAACAAGGCCAGGTACAGAGCGTCGTGTTGTTCCAGGTAGGGAGGACTTCCCTCTTGCAGGCTCGGTATAAAGGACAGCAGCAACGCTGCAACGCCCGTTACTAGGTGGACGATTTTCAACATTTTGATTAACTCACGTTAAGACGGATCACAAGGAAGAGCTGATTGGCACGGTTCGCTTCAGAACAATGGAAGGCGTTGGGCACGTGCGCGGGTATCAGCCTATGTCGCCTGCCGCATAAATGAACGGCGACGACACGCCGCCTATTTAACAGCAAAGGCTGTGCCTACTCAAATCAAGCATTTCCGGGTGTTACAGGGCTTGCGGCATTTCTGCGTCAAACGCTTGTCCTAGACAGGTGCAGGCTTTTTGAGCGGCTGTGTGGGATTTTTCCTGGCAGGGCACAAGCCATGCACACCGCAGGCAGGCGTGCCACAGCGGGGCGATTTGCCGCACCTCGGCCGGTTGCCCCGGGCTGCACAGGGTCGGCACTCTTGCTAGAGTGGAACGGCACCTGATCAATGAATGCTGGACAATTGAAGGGGATAAACATGGCAATCGATATCGGTATCAGTGAAGAAGACCGTAAATCCATCGTCGATGGGCTTTCACGGCTGCTTTCCGATACCTATGTACTGTACCTGAAGACCCACAACTTCCATTGGAACGTCACGGGCCCCATGTTTCGTACGCTGCACCTGATGTTCGAGGAGCAGTACAACGAACTCGCGCTGGCAGTGGATTCGATTGCCGAGCGTATTCGTGCCCTGGGCTTCCCGGCGCCGGGCGCCTATTCCATCTATGCACGCCTTTCTTCCATCAAGGAAGAAGAGGGTGTGCCGAGTGCACAAGAGATGATCAAGCAACTGGTCGATGGTCAGGAGGCGGTGACGCGTACCGCTCGCGGCATTTTCCCGTTGCTCGACAAGGTCAGCGATGAGCCGACGGCCGACTTGCTGACCCAGCGTATGCAGGTTCACGAGAAAACCGCGTGGATGCTGCGCTCGTTGCTCGAAAACCCGTAAACCGAGTCAAGGGCGGCACCCCCGGGCGGGGTCGCTGCCCGCGCTTCCCGACATGCCCGTTGGCTTGTCCTACGATCATCGACTCCGCGTCTTCTGGTTGCCTCTGTGTTCCTGATGTTTCATTGAGCCATCAATCCTTGGGACTAGCCCGGGGGTTGCCGTTTGGCAATGGAGTGTCAGGTATATGTCACGTGGAGTGGGTAATGGAGTGATGGAAGCCGGTGGCTTTCATAAGATAAGGGTCGACCCCTTTGCAAAGGGGTTCGACATGGGGCTGGCCAGGCCATTGTCCCGGTCGGTCAGGCTCAACGGGTTTTCCACCTGCCTGCGACTGGAGCAGGTGTACTGGAATATTCTTGGGGAAATCGCCAGGCTCAATGCCTGTTCGGTCAGTGCGTTGCTGTCTTACGTCGACCGGGAAGTGCATTTGCGCTATGGCGGTGTGAAGAACTTCAGCGGGTTGGTCAGGGTTGTGTGTGTGGCGCACTTGCTCAAAGGCTGTGTGGCGGCGTGCGACCCCGGGTAATTCGGTCCTCCTCGGGACTTGTCTGTTGATCCGGCGGGGCAGGGCTCGGGACAGAAAGCCGGCTGCGCTGCCTCGATTTACCAGATATAATCCCGCGCTTTGCTGCGCATGCCGGGCTTTATCTGCAAGGCGGGCGCAGCGCGGTAACGATCAGATCGCCGAGACACCGCCATGCCCATGTACGACTATCAATGCGCTTCCTGTGGTCATCAACTGGAAGCCATTCAGAAGATCAGCGACGCGCCGCTGGTCGATTGCCCGGCTTGCCAGGCACCGGAGCTCAAGAAGATGTTGTCCATGCCGGGATTTCGCCTGAGCGGCAGCGGCTGGTACGAGACCGATTTCAAGACGGGTTCGAAGAAGAACCTGGCGGGCGGCGACAAAGCAGACTGAGTTGAACTCTACGCGCAGGCTCCTGCATTATCCGTCCCCTGCTTTAATGTACGGTGACGAGGCGGGCCTCCACCGAATTTCGAATTACGAGAAGTGAAACCACTACCATGATGCGCAGCCACTATTGCGGCCAATTGAACGAGACCCTGGAAGGTCAGGAAATCACCCTTTGCGGATGGGTTCACCGTCGCCGCGACCACGGCGGGGTGATCTTCCTCGATATCCGTGATCGTGATGGTCTGGCTCAGGTGGTGTTCGACCCGGATCGCGCCGAAAGCTTCGCCGCCGCCGACCGCGTGCGCAGCGAGTACGTCGTGAAGATCACCGGCAAGGTTCGCCTGCGTCCGGCCGGTGCCGTGAACAAAAACATGGCTTCCGGCGGCATCGAAGTGCTGGGTTACGAGCTGGAAGTGTTGAACGAAGCGGAAACCCCGCCGTTCCCGCTCAACGAATACTCCGACGTGGGCGAAGAAACCCGCCTGCGCTACCGCTTCCTGGACCTGCGTCGTCCGGAAATGGCCGAGAAACTGCGCCTGCGCTCGCGCATGACCACCAGCATCCGCCGCTTCCTCGACGAAAACGGCTTCCTGGACGTCGAAACGCCGATCCTGACCCGCGCTACGCCAGAAGGTGCGCGTGACTACCTGGTGCCGAGCCGTACCCACGCAGGTTCGTTCTTCGCGTTGCCGCAATCGCCGCAACTGTTCAAGCAACTGTTGATGGTGGCCGGCTTCGACCGCTACTACCAGATCGCCAAGTGCTTCCGCGACGAAGACTTGCGCGCCGACCGTCAGCCGGAATTCACCCAGATCGACATCGAGACCAGCTTCCTCGATGAAAAAGAGATCATGGGCCTGACCGAAAAAATGATCCGCAACCTGTTCAAGGAAGTGCTGGGTCTGGAATTCGGTGAATTCCCGCACATGACCTTCGAAGAAGCCATGCGTCGCTATGGTTCCGACAAGCCGGACCTGCGCAACCCGCTGGAACTGGTGGACGTGGCCGACCAGTTGAAAGAAGTCGACTTCAAGGTGTTCAGCGGCCCGGCCAACGACCCTAAATGCCGCATTGCCGCCTTGCGCGTGCCAGGTGGCGCGAGCATGCCTCGTAAACAAATTGACGATTACACCAAGTTCGTCGGCATCTACGGTGCCAAGGGCCTGGCGTACATCAAGGTCAATGAGCGTGCCAATGGCGTGGATGGCCTGCAGTCGCCAATCGTCAAGAACATCCCCGAAGCCAACCTGAACGTGATCCTGGATCGTGTGGGTGCCGTCGACGGCGACATCGTGTTCTTCGGTGCCGACAAGGCCAAGATCGTCAGCGAAGCCCTGGGCGCGCTGCGCATCAAGCTGGGTCACGACCTGAACCTGCTGACCTGCGAATGGGCCCCGATGTGGGTCGTTGACTTCCCGATGTTCGAAGAGAACGACGACGGCAGCTTCAGCGCCTTGCACCACCCGTTCACCGCGCCGAAGTGCTCGCCAGCGGAGCTGGAAGCCAACCCGGCGGGCGCGCTGTCCCGTGCCTACGACATGGTGCTCAACGGCACCGAGCTGGGCGGCGGTTCGATCCGTATCCACCGCAAGGAGATGCAACAAGCGGTGTTCCGCCTGTTGGGCATCAACGAAGCGGAACAGGAAGAGAAATTCGGCTTCCTGCTCGACGCGCTGAAGTACGGTGCACCGCCCCACGGTGGCCTGGCCTTTGGCCTGGACCGTCTGGTGATGCTGATGACCGGCGCCCAGTCGATCCGTGAAGTGATCGCGTTCCCGAAAACCCAGAGTGCTGCGGACGTGATGACCCAGGCTCCGGGTGTGGTGGATGCCAAGGCGCTGCGCGAGCTACACATTCGTCTGCGCGAGACGCCGAAGGCTGAGTAAGGCCGCTGCGTGAAAGCGCATTGAGGTTTACGCAGTCTAAAAGGCGCATCTTCGGATGCGCCTTTGCGTTACAAGGGGTAAATCCCGCACGGCGGGATCATCAAGGTTTCTAGAGAATTCGGAGTTGTGTAATGGCTGGCCATTCCAAGTGGGCGAACATCAAGCACCGCAAAGAGCGTCAGGATGCCAAGAAAGGCAAGATCTTCACCAAGTGGATTCGCGAACTGACCGTCGCGGCCCGCCAGGGTGGCGGTGACCCGGGTTCCAACCCGCGTCTGCGCCTGGCGCTGGACAAGGCGCTGGGCGCCAACATGAGCCGCGACATCATCGACCGCGCCGTGGCCCGTGGCGCCGGTGCGGCCGACACCGACGATATGGTCGAACTGAGCTACGAAGGCTACGGCCCGGGTGGCGTGGCGGTGATGGTCGAATGCATGACCGACAACCGTAACCGCACCGCAGCCGCTGTGCGCCATGCGTTCAGCAAGTGCGGCGGCAACCTCGGCACGGACGGCTCGGTGGCTTACCTGTTCGAGCGCAAGGGGCAGATATCTTTCGCGCCGGGCGTGGACGAAGACGCGCTGATGGAAGCGGCGATGGAGGCGGACGCCGACGACGTGGTGACCAACGAAGACGGCTCCATTGACGTGTTCACCTCGTTTGCCGGTTTCTATGCTGTGCGCAACGCCCTGGAAACCGCCGGTTTCAAAGGCACCGACGCAGAAATCGTGATGCTGCCGACCACCAGTGCCGAACTGGACCTGGATGGTGCGCAGAAAGTGTTGAAGATGCTGGATATGCTCGAAGACCTGGATGACGTGCAGAACGTGTATTCCAATGCCGACATCCCGGAATCCGTCGCCGAACAGCTTACCTGAGCATAATGAATATCTCTGTGGGAGCTGGCTTGCCTGCGATGGCATCACCTCGGTTTGACAGAAACA